>CALYNN010000072.1 GCA_945221685.1 uncultured Clostridia bacterium
TATGCCTTATAATTTTACCTCTCTTGTGGTGTATAGAGCATGCACCATTAAGACCTGTACCGCGGCAAAGCCTGAAAATAAGCGTTTCCGCATTATCGTCGGCATTATGTGCGGTAGCAATTTTATCGCAATCAATTGTATCAAAAAACTCATAGCGGCGTCGCCTTGAATATTCTTCAACACTTTCACCGCAGGCTTTAGCTTCGCTTACTGCGTTAATGGAAAGCATATGAAAATCTAAATCAAGCTTACGGCAAAGCTCTTTAACAAACTCCGCGTCTGCAACCGAGTCTGTACCTCTAATTCCGTGCTCAATATGGGCAACGGCAAGATTAAGCGAAAAGCGTTCTTTGATTTCTGTAAATAGATTAAGCATAACAACAGAGTCGGCACCGCCTGAAACGGCAAGCAAAACCCTGTCGCCACTGCTAATCATATCATATTTGGTTAATGTATTTATAAATCTATTAATCATACATTATCTCTTATCAACGGCTCTGAATCTTGTAAACTCCTTATCAAATACAAGCTCAACGGATTCAGTGGCTCCGTGTCTGTTTTTAGCAATAATCAGCTCCGTTTTAGAAGCGTCGATTTCGTTTTGCTTATCCTCGGGAACATCGTTTTTATAGTAATCCTCGCGATAAAGAAACATAACAATATCTGCGTCCTGCTCAATACTGCCGGACTCACGAAGGTCGGCAAGCTGAGGTTTATGGTTTTTGTTGTGACCCTCGGTTGCTCTTGAAAGCTGAGCACAGCAAACAACAGGAATATTCAAATCCTTTGCCATCATTTTTAGGTTTCTTGTAATATCGGAAACCTCCTGCACTCTGTTTTCCTTCTTTGTAGCAGATTTTATCAAGCCGAGATAGTCAATAATAACGCAGTCAACATCTCTTAAACGCCTTATTCTTGACTTTATTTCCGGAACTGTAATCTGTGAGGAATCATCAAGATAAAGCTCAACATTTTCAAACTGACCTGCAGCATTTCCAAGCCTTGTCCATTCGTCAGTAGTAAGGTCGCCTGTTCTTAGCTTTTGGGATTCAACTCCTGCCTGGGACGAAAGAAGCCTTTCGGCAAGCTGTAGCTTCGACATTTCGAGGCTGAAGAAAACGCACTTTCTGCCGGCATTCATTGTAATATTTTGAGCAAGATTAAGTGCAAAGCTTGTTTTACCCATTGCAGGACGGGCGCCTATAAGTATTAAGTCGGATTTATTTAAGCCTGTAAGATATTTATCAAGAATACCGAAGCCTGTGGGAATTCCCTTATACTTTTCCCTATCCTCTCCCGCAAGCTGTTCAAGCCTTGTATAAACATCCTTAATTATAACCTCGCTGACCTTTGTAGGTCCGCCGCTTTCCTTGCCCTGACGGATATTGTATATCTGCTGCTCCGCATTATCGAGTATTAGGGAAGCCTTCCCCTCGCCGCTTGTTGCCTCACTAATGATGTCGTTAGAAACTTCAACAAGCCTGCGAAGATAATACTGCTCGCGAACAATATTAATATAATGCTCAATGTTTGCGGTTGAGGGAACAATCTGTGCAAGCTGAACAAGGTATTCCCTGCCGCCTGCTGTATCGTAGTGACCTTCCTTGGCAAGTGTGTCAGCAATGAGAATTGGGTCAATAGGCTTTGACGCCATATTCATAACCATCATTGCATTAAAAATTGCCTTGTGCTGGGGAAGAAAAAATGCATCGGTATTAATCTCGGAAAGAACAGTGCTGATACATTCGGGGTCAATAAGCATTGAGCCTAACACCGACTGCTCTGCCTCAAGATTATAGGGCATTGAAGGATTAAGATTTATACTGTTATCAGCCATATTTAAGCCTCCGATACCTGAACAAAGACTTTAGCGGAAATACCCTGATAAACCTTTATTTCAGCCTGAACGGTTCCGAAAGCCTTCATATCCTCCATAACAATTTTTCTTTTGTCAATATCTATATTCAAATCATCTTTAATTTGCTTGGCAACATCCTTTGAATTAACAGAGCCGAAAAGCTTGCCGTTTGCGCCTGCCTTTGCTTTAAGCTTAAAGGTTTTACCCTCAAGCTTATCGGCAAGCTCCTGAGCCGCTTTGAGCTCCTCTGCTTTATGAAACTTCTTTGCTTTTTCCTTGTTATTGAAATCATTCATTGCCGAAGCATTTGCTTCAACTGCAAGTCCCTTAGGAAAAAGAAAATTTCTTGCATAGCCGTCTGAAGCATTTACAAGCTCACCCTTTTTTCCGAGACTTTTAACATCTTCTTTTAATATTACCTTCATTACATATCTCCTATATTTCCATCAGTATCGGAAGTATCATTGGGCTTCGCTTTGTTTTGTCGTACATAAGCCTTGATAATTCGTCTCTGAGTTTTGT
This sequence comes from uncultured Clostridia bacterium, assembly GCA_945221685.1. Taxonomy (GTDB): domain Bacteria; phylum Bacillota; class Clostridia; order Oscillospirales; family Acutalibacteraceae; genus Eubacterium_R. Next base: position 2,381 of record CALYNN010000072.1, read on the forward strand.
TTTAACCGAATTCCAATCGTGATAATTGCTATCGTAAACATCGGAAATTACCTCGTAAGCAAGCTCCTTGGCACTTTGCATAAGCTCTTCGTTTTCCTTAACATAAACGAAGCCTCTTGATACTATGTCGGGACCGCTGACAATATAACCGTTATTACTGTCAATCGTAGCAACAACAATTATTAAACCGTCCTTTGAAAGCCGCTTTCTGTCATTAAGCACAATGTTTCCAACATCACCGACTCCGATACCGTCAACATAAACCTCTCCTGCCGGAACAGTATCAACCTTTTTGATGTAGTTCTCACACAATTCGATTTTATCACCGATATTGCCTACATAAATATTTTTTTGGTCAATTCCCATTGAAACTGCAAGACCTGCGTGCTTTTGCAGGTGCTTTTGCTCGCCGTGAACAGGAATGAAATATTTTGGCTTTGTAAGACCCATCATAAGCTTAAGCTCTTCCTGACAGGCGTGACCCGAAACATGCACCTCGTACATCTTTTCGTAAATAACCTCAACGCCGCGCTTCATTAGCTCATTTACAACATTTCCAACCATTTTCTCATTTCCGGGAATAGGAGTAGCGGAAATGATAACATAGTCGTTTGGTGTAACGCTGACCTTACGGTGCTCGCCAAACGCCATTTTTGTAAGAGCTGACATTGGCTCACCCTGTGAGCCTGTAGTGATTATAACAAGCTTTTCATCGGGATAATTTTTAATTAAGTTTATATCTATCAATATTCCGTCGGGAACATTAAGGTACCCAAGCTCTGAGCCTACATTAACAAGATTTTCAAGGCTTCTGCCTATAACGGCAACCTTTCTTCCCATATTTTCGGCAACATCAATAATCTGCTGAACTCTATGAATATTCGAAGCAAAGGTAGCAACAACTATTCGCTTGTTTTTAGCTTTTCTAAAAAGAGTGGCAAAGGAGTCTCCGACTGATTTTTCGCTTGTTGTATAACCCGGTCTTTCAGCGTTTGTAGAATCGGAAAGAAGAGCCAAAACACCTTTTCTTCCAAACTCTGCAAATCTTGTTAGGTCTATCATATCACCGTCAACAGGGGTGGTGTCTATCTTAAAGTCACCTGTTTGAATAATTGTTCCTGCGGCACATCTTATTGCAAGACCCACTGCATCGGGAATAGAGTGATTTACATGGATAAGCTCAACATTAAAATCACCCATGGTTATGTTATCACGGGGCTTTAGCTCAATCAGCTTTGCACTGTTAAGCAATCCGTGCTCCTCAAGCTTGCCCTTAATAAGACCTATTGTCAGCTTAGTTGCGTATATCGGCACATTTATTTTTTTCAGCAAATATGCAAGACCGCCGATATGGTCCTCGTGCCCGTGCGTAATAACAATGCCCTTAATTTTGTCTGCATTTTCTTCAACATAAGTGAAATCGGGAATTACCAAATCAACGCCCGGAAGCTCTGCGTCGGGAAACGCAAGACCGCAGTCAACAATAAACATTGTATCCTTATACTCATATAAGGTCATATTTTTTCCTATTTCGTTCATACCGCCCAAAAAAGCAATACGAACAGACTCCTTAGCCTTTGGTGGCTGAAGAGATTTTCTTTTCGGCGATTTGCGATAGGTTACATAGCGTTTTTTGGAATTCCGTTTTCCGTAAGCGCTCTTATCGCTCTGCCTATTTTGATTTGACATAAATTACCTCCGTAAAAAATATTTGTTCCGTTCAAATTAATTGTTAATATAATAAGCCATAAATTATATGTTGTCAAGGTGAAACAGTTGATTTAACGCAAAATTAATGGTACAATAACAGTTGATTAATAAACAAGTGTTGAACACATACATTTAAAGAATATATAAAGCTAAGGAAATACGGTATGAAAAAAATTGAAATTTATACAGACGGTGCCTGCAGCGGAAATCCCGGTAAGGGCGGTTGGGGCGCCGTACTTGTTTATAAAGGAAAGGAAAAAGAAATAAGCGGCGGCGAAGCGCAAACAACTAACAATCGAATGGAGCTTACAGCCGTAATAGAAGCACTTTCGGCATTAAAGGAGCCCTGCGAGGTAACGCTTACAACAGACTCAAAATATGTGTGCGACGCTATAAATAAGGGTTGGGTATTTTCATGGAAAAATAACAACTGGAAAAAGGCCGATAAAAAGCCTGCACTAAATGTTGATTTATGGGAAAAGCTACTTTCTTTATTAGAAAAGCATAAGGTTGAATTTGTTTGGGTAAAGGGTCATAACGGTCATAAATATAACGAGCGTTGCGACGCTCTCGCAGTAAGCTATTATCAAAATCTGAATGATTAAATAAAAAACGATTTAGCAATAATTCCTATTCCTGCGCCTAACTTGCCGCCATCAAGCATAAATTTTTTTGCACTTTTTTGCAGTGATGTGTTTTCGGGATAATTCTTTTTTAGTAATTTTCTTTTGCCGAAAATTCTTTCTACCGCCTGCGCATCAACAGGATAGGAATAGGCAATATCAAACAAAGAAGCAAATTGCAGAATATTTGACGACGGCTCCATAAAACGCCAATTTTCACCGTATAAAAGCCAGCTTTCACTAAAGAAAAAATCATAGTGATATTGGGGAAAATACTTTTCAAAAAACACCACTGCGTCCTTTAGTGAATTAACACACTCACTGTAAATAAGCTTTTCGCCCTGCGGTATATGAACATAAATAACATTATCTCCGTAATTAAGCGGCAAATGCCTGTAATTTAATCTTTTTACGGTGCATCTAAAAAACTGATACTGCAATCTTCCTATTTTGAAAAGCTCAAAGGAAACATGGTTTTTCAGCCAATTGCTGTTTTTTAATCCTTTGTTGCCGTTGTTTTCACACCAAATATTTATATCACTCATAGTATCAGCAAAAATTTTGCCGTTAATACCGAGAGCATCATATTTTTCCTTTGCGGCTTCAGCGCATTGAAGAATGACTGCAAGTCTTGTTAAATCATCATAAGAATTTAAAATTCCAAAGCCCTTGCCAAAGCAATTATCGGCAAGGGTGTTAATTTTTGCAGAGCTTTTTGAATAAAGCGTGCAAACACGATTTTTAAGGTTTTCATCAATATTTATATAATCAAAAATTAAATCCATAGTATTCCGTTTATTCGGCGGTGCTCTTAACTTTTGAAGCGGCGACCGTCTGTTTTTCGGAGGTAGGGGCGGCAGTAGTTGATGCAGTGGAAGCAGGTGCAGTTGTTTCATATTTTGACATAAGTCCCGATGAAACAATATGTGTTATTTCATACTCAATGTTATACTTTGAAAGGGTTGACAAAATGCCGTCCTGCTGGTTAAGCAAATTAGAGTCCGCATTTTCGTCTTGAATAATAAACTTAGTGCCTGCGTCAAGATATTTAATTTCTCTTTCAAGACCGCTAATACCGTCAACCTCTTTGCCCTCTACAAAAATATAGGTTCCCTTAACGGTAATTATGCCTTCAAATTTATTAGCCTGTTGAGTTGTGTAGGATTTTTTTGTTGTAGGCTCAGTAGCAGCCTTGTCATCATTAAGAATACCGCTGTAATTAACGGCAAGCAAAACGGCGGCAACAACTGCAATAACGGCAATTACAACCCAAAGCGGACCCTTATTCTTCTTTTTCTTCTTAAAGCGGTGTCTTTCAAGAGTAGGCAGAGAATCCTCCTCCTCTTCGCTATGAGTTGAATTCATAGTCATTTCGCTGGCAGTTTCCTGATAGGAAGCGTCGCTTTCCTTGTGAACAACAAGAGGACTGTCGAGTATTTCCTCTTCAAAGCTATCTTTATATTCTTCAGACATTTATTCATACCTCGTCATTAAATTTGATATAATTTTAACATATACCGCATCATTTTTCAATAACTATTGAATTTATGGGAATAAATTGTTATAATTAATAGCATAATGATAAGGAGGTTCAGTATGAATATTATTACATTTGACATTGGCGCAACAAATATAAAATACGCAGTCTGCAATGAAAAATTTATACTGACCGACCGTCACACAATACCAACGGAAGCGGCTAAGGGCGGTCAGGAATTAGTTAACAAAATCATTTCAATTATCGAAAACTACGACAATATTGACCGTGCGGCTATTTCCACTACCGGTCAGGTTGACAGCGAAAACGGTATAGTTGTTTATTCAACGGACTGTATTCCCTATTATACCGGAATGATGATGAAAAAAATCATTGAAAATAAAACGGGACTTCCTACCTATGTGGAAAATGATGTAAACGCTTTTGCGTTGGGCGAAGCGCAGTTCGGCGCAGGTAAAGGAAAATCCGATTTTCTTTGCCTTACCTACGGCGGCGGGATAGGCGGAGCGTTGTACCTTAATAACAGCTTATACAAGGGTATGGGTTCCTCAGCAGGAGAATTCGGTCATATGGTTACCCACGCAGGCGGTAAGCAGTGCATTTGCGGCGGCGAGGGCTGCTACGAATGCTACGCATCAACCGAGGCTTTGCTTCATGCAGTAAACAAAGGACGAAAGGATAAGCTTGACGCCTTTGAAATTTTTGAAAAAAGCAATTTTCAAAAGCCTGAAATCCGATCTGTTATAGATAAATGGATTGATGAAATGATAGTAGGTCTTATCAACATAATTTATGTTTTTAATCCTCCCCTGATAATTCTCGGAGGAGGAATAATGAATGAGGATTATGTTATCGACCTGATAGACCGAAAAATTTACAATCAGCTTATGGATAACTTTAAGGATGTAAACATAGTTCGTTCAAAGCTTGGAAATGACGCGGCTCTGCTCGGTGTAGCGGCGCAGGCTTCAAAGCTCAAAACAAAATAATAGTAAAAAAATGAAAGCAAGACGCGGATAATCCGTTGTCTTGCTTTTTTCTATATTTTCATTGCCTTAAGCATTTCCTTTGTTTGCTTATCTACTCTGTTTGATTCGCGAATTTTTTGAATAGTTTTATTATGTACCCAAGTCGAAAGCTTTTTATCTTCAATGAGCTTATGAGTTTTTTCTGGGAATTTTACATAGCAAACAGAAAGTGCCCAAGCAACCGCCATATTAACATAGTAATATTCCGAGCTTATTTGCGACAAAAGCGATAGCACCCTGTCAATATATTCATCATCAATATAGTAATCCATCATCATAACAACTGCAAAGCGAATATCAAAT
>CALYNN010000073.1 GCA_945221685.1 uncultured Clostridia bacterium
CGAGAGCATGCCTAGTCTCGTGGGCTCGGAGATGTGTATAAGAGACAGGTTTGATATTCTAATCATATGAGTATCAACAACAATGCTTTCCTTTCCGTAAACATCGCCCACAATAAGATTTGCCGTTTTTCTGCCCACGCCGTTAAGGGTTATTAAATCATCAATATTGTCGGGAACTACTCCGCCGAAGCGGTCACGAACACCCTTTGCCATATCTATAATAGATTCAGCCTTGCTTTTGTAAAAGCCGCAGCTATGTATAATTTTTTCAATATCCTTAACATCGGCATTGCAGTAATCATCAAGGGTTTTATATTTTTCAAAAAGCGCAGGAGTAACAAGATTTACTCTTGCGTCGGTGCATTGCGCCGAAAGCCTTACCGCCACAAGAAGCTCAAAGGGGTTTGACGCATTCAGCGAGCATATGGCTTCGGGATATAATTCCTTCAGTATTTCAATGGCCTTTAACGCTCTTTCTTTTTTTGTCATCACTTTTCTCCGTTATCATTACAGGCTTTTATTTTATCCCAATAAGCTTTAAATGCCTGCTCATTTTTATTGTCGCCGTAGGTATAGTAGCTTCTGTTTTTCAAATTATCGGGCAGATATTGCTGATTAACCCAATGATTTTTATAATTGTGGGGATACTCGTAAAACTGTCCCTTTACCTCTGCATCCTCGCCGTCGAAATGCTTGTTTTGAAGCTGACGGGGAACTGTGCCGCAGCCGCCCTTTCTTACATCCGCCAGCGCCGCGTCTATTGCCGCCTCGCCCGAATTGCTTTTAGGAGCATTTGCAACAAGAATTACCGCGTCGGCAAGAGGAATTCTTGCTTCGGGAAGACCAACCATCATAGCAATATCAACCGCAGATTTTACAATTGGAATTATTTGCGGGTAAGCAAGACCCACATCCTCGCAGGCGCAAACAACAAGGCGGCGACAGGCAGACGGCAAATCCCCTGCTTCAAGCAGCCTTGCAAGATAGTGAAGCGCCGCGTCGGCGTCGGAGCCGCGCATACTTTTTTGATAGGCCGAAATAATATCGTAATGCTCATCACCGCCGCGGTCATACTTAACCGCGCTGTTTTGAGTAAGCTGCCTTGCAGTTTCAAGAGTTATTTCTTTTTTGCCGTCAATGGTCGGAGAAGCGTAAAAGCAGTTTTCGGCACCGTTCAGCGCCTTTCTGACATCACCGCCGCTGCTTTCGCAAATCAGCTCCGCAACGCCCTGCCCAAGCTCCGTTTCCACTCCGTTTTCCTGCGAAAGAAAATCAAAGCCTCTTTCTACGGCAGGCAATATTTCCTTGCTTTCAATAGGCTTAAACTCAAACACCGTTGACCGCGACAAAATTGCGGGATAAATATAAAAATAAGGATTTTCGGTGGTAGATGCAATAAGTGTTATTTTGCCGTTTTCGATAAACTCCAAAAGGCTTTGCTGCTGCCTTTTGTTAAAATACTGTATCTCGTCAAGATAAAGCAGAATTCCGTTAGGCGCCGAAAAGGTATCAAGCTCCGCAACTATATCCTTAATATCCTGAGTTGAAGCAGTTGTACCGTTTAACCTGCGCAGACTACGGTTTGTTGCAGAGGCAATAATTGAAGCCACGGTGGTTTTGCCTACTCCGCTGGGGCCGTAAAATATTAAATTCGGAATATCACCTGTACTGATTAAATTATAAAGTGCCTTGCCCGGTGAAAGCAAATGCCTTTGGCCCACTACCTCGTCAAGAGATTTGGGCCGTATTCTGTCTGCAAGAGGTCTGTTCATATCCATTATTCCTCTCCTGTTGCTTTTTCCTGCTTTGAAAATACACAGCCGCAAAAATTCTGCCTGTATAAATTATATTTGTGAGAAAGCTCTATTGAGCGTTTATATCCCTCGCACTTTTTAAAATCGGAGGGAAGCCATTTGACCGAATATTTTTCCTGAAGCTCAAATCCGATTTCATTTATTCTTTGGGCGTTTTTCAGCGGACTGATTGAAAGAGTGGTGCAAAAATAATCAAAGTCCTTTTCCGCCGCCAGCGCCGCCGTCCTTTCAAGGCGCAGAGCATAACAGCGAAAGCATCTTTCTCCGCCCTCGCGGCAATCCTCATATCCCTTTGCAACGGCAAAAAACTCTTTTGAGTCGTAATCGCAGTCAAGAAAACCGACGCTGTTTTTAAACGGCATTTGATTTATAAGTCTTATCTGCTCTGCCTTGCGCTTTTCGTACTCCTGCTGCGGAGAAATATTGGGGTTATAATACAAAACAGTAATTTTGAAAAACTGAGAAAGATACTCTAAGGTATAGCTTGAACAGGGAGCGCAGCAGCTATGCAGTAAAAGAGAGGGCAAAATGTCCTCTCTCTTATTTTTTTCAATTATTTTTTCTAATTCCTTTTGGTAGTTAATCTTATTCATCGGCTTAAATAATTAGTGGGATTTACCCTTTCTCCGTCAAATCTTATTTCAAAATGGCAGTGGGGACCTGTTGAATTTCCCGTGCTTCCGCTTTTTGCAATCTGCTGTCCGCGCTTTACGCTTTGACCGTTTGAAACAAGAATCGAGGAATTGTGGCCGTATAGTGTTACTACCGAACGGCCCTTTGAATCGGTGCCGTGATAAATCATAACATAGTAGCCGTAGCTGTAATCAAGTCGCTGAACATTGATTACAATACCGTCCTGTGCGGCAACAACCGCTGAGCCTGTCGGGCAGGGAAAATCTATTCCGCCGTGGTATTTTCCCGAGGAATAGTTGGGAAAGCCTGCCGAAACGCCGTAGTGGCCGGGAACCGGATATGTCATATTCAGCACGGCGTCGCTTTTTGAATAAACATCCGACTTGTTAATTTTTACAGTTGTTTTATTTGCTTTATCCTTATCCGACTGTACAGCGGTAGTAACCTCGTCGGGATTTTTAAGTCCTGAAATAAGGCTTTGAATTTCGTTTTCAACGGCGGCAATAAGCTCCTCGTCCTCATTTCTGAACTCGGTATATTGCTGATTTTGTGCAGTAAGCTCGGCAAGAAGGGCGTCGCTTTCTGCTCTGTCGGTTGCAAGAGCCGCCTTTTTCTGTGCTATTTCCCGACTGTTTTTTTCAACTGCTTTTTGCTTTGCCTCAAGGCTTGCCTTTTGGCTGTCAAGCACCTTTTTAGCCTTGCGGTATTTTTCAAGCTGCTCGTCGTAGCCGTTTTGCATTGTTACGATTTCATCCATTTGGGCATTAACTTCCTTAAGAAGCTCGGTGTCGCTTTTTGAAACGGATTTAATCATTTCGTAGCGGGTAAGAAAGCTTGAAATATCCTTACAGCTTAACAAAGCGGTAAGAATATTATAATCACCGCTGACATACATTACCCTAAGGCGATAGCAATACGCCTCATATACAGACTTAAATTTCTTTTCAAGGGAGTCAAGCTCCTTCTTAGTCTTTTCAACCTGTGCCGATAATTCGTCAAGCTGCTTTTGATTTTTCTTTACAGATGGCTTAAGCTTATTTATATCAAGCTGAATTGAATTATTCTGCTCCTCCAAAATAGTAAGCTGTTCGTTTATGTAGCCGATTTTTCGGTCGAGAGTATCAATATACTCCTCGGTAAGCTTTGAGCTTTTTTCAAGCTCTGCAAGCTTCTTTTCGGCGTCGGCAAGATTAGCCTCAAGCTGCTTTTGCTGTTCCTCAAGCTGCTTTTGTGCCTCCTGCTTTTCCTTTTCGGTAGGCTCTTTTTTAGTGGTTGTTTCCTTCTGTACCTCGGTGGCTTGCGAGGATGGCTCAGTCAGCAATCCGTTTTCCTCGGTATCGGCAAAGGCGGTTATTCCCGATGTCAACAGCAGCACTGCCGTCATAAGAAGGGAAAGTATTTTTTTATTCAATTTTATCCTCTCCCTTCGGTTCGGTATTTTATTTCGGCAGATAAGCCGTTGGGTCAACGCAGTCGTTATATGAGGCAGAGGGGGTTCTCACCTCAAAATGACAGTGGGGTCCGGTAGAATTTCCGGTACTTCCGCTATATGCTATAAGCTGGCCCTTTTTAACATATTCGCCCTCGCTTACAACTCTTTGAGAATTGTGGGCGTAAAGCGTATATACATAATTGCCCTTTGAATTTTTCTTGTCGTGGGCAATAACAATATATCTTCCGTAGCTTCGGTAGCTTCCGTTGGAATTTTTTAAGTCCTTTGAAATTAATACATAGCCCGATTCTGCGGCAACAACCTTTGACCCTGTTGCGCAGGCGAAATCAACTCCTGTATGGCCGGCATATCCCGCACTTCCGTAGCCTGTGGTTATTTTGGTTTGGCTTGGAACGGGGAAGGTCATTGAAAGCTTGCTTGAAGCTGCTGTCGTTTTTTGTGTGGTTGCTTTTGTTGTTGCTTTTTTTGTTGTTGATTTTGTTGTTGAAGCAGCTGTTTCGCTTGAACTGTCTTTATTTTCTGTTGAAGCCTTTGTTGTTGTCTGCTTTTTTGTGGTTGTTGCTTTAGAGGTAGTGGTTTTATTCTGCTCCTCCATTCGCTTAACAAATTCTTCAGCCGCCTGCTCGATTTCGCGGTTAACCTCCTCAAGCTCTGCCAAATCCTGATTGTGATACTCGCTGTAGGCTTGGGTTTTTGCCTGCAGCTCCTTAAGCAGATTATCCGACTCCTGCTTTTCCTGCTTGTAGGCGACTTCCTTTGCCTCGTAATCTACCTGCTTACCCTGAAGCTCCGTAACAGTTTCGCTCAGCTCTTTTTCGGTAATAACAAGGGTTTGCTGGTTGGCAGTCAGCTTTTCTTCCTTTGTGCTTAGCTGCTGCTTTGTCGCCATAAGCTCTGTGCCCTCGTTTTGCAGATTTTCCAGCAGCTCCTTATCAGACCTTGCAACACGCTTAATCATTTCAAGCCGTGTAAAAAGAGTAGATATATCCTTGCTTGTAAGAAGCGTTGTAAGGGTGCTCATATTTCCACTGATATAAAGGGCTCTTTCTCTTTGAGCATACTGCTCATAGCTTTCGTCAAATTCCTTTTGAAGAATTTTGCTCTGCTCGGTAAGCTCCTGAATTTCCGTCTTAAGCTGCTTAATTTGGTTTTCATTAGAGTTATACTGATTTTCAAGCGCAGTTATTCTTTTTTTTGCATTTGATATTTCTTCGTCTGCAAGACTCAGCTCCATTTGAAGATATTTTATCTTTTGGTCAAGGGTTTTAATATATTCCTCTGTTTCCTTTGACTGACGGCTTAAGCCGGAAAGCTTTGCCTCAACCTCTTTAAGATGCTGAGTAAGATATGCCTGCTTCTGCGCGCTTGACATAGACTCGTAGCCGTCGGCATATTCGTTATCTGCGCCCAGCACCGTCGAATAAGATAAGCCGCTTAAAACAAAGCAGAAGGTCATTAAAACAGAAATCACCTTTACCAATGCCTTGTTTTTCCGTTTCACTGACCTTCACTTCCTCTATTTAATGTATAGGTTTATTATTATCCCGCAGGGCGAAATAATTACAGATAGCTCAAAGGATTAACCTGCGTTCCGTTTACACGCACCTCAAAATGGCAGTGAGGTCCGGTAGAATTTCCGGTGCTTCCGCTTTGTGCTATAACCTGACCCCTTGTAACCTTTTGACCAACGCTTACATTAATGGCGCTGTTATGAGCATAAAGGGTGGATAATCCGTCACCGTGGTCAATCATTACATAATAGCCGTAGCTGTATGTTAAGTATTTAACAAGAATTACCGTTCCGCTTTCAGCCGCATAAACATTTGAGCCTACGGGCACAGGAAAGTCAATACCTCCGTGGTATCCGCCCGAAGAATAATACGGGAAGCCTGCGGAAATACTTGTTGAATCGGTAGGATAACGCAGAGAGCCGTTTCCTCCTCCTGTTGAAGCAGGAAGTGAGCCTGAACCCTGTGAGGCCGCCGCGGCAGCTGCACGGATTTCATTTTCAATCTCACGAATCTGCTCCTGGTTCGTTTCAATCATTTCCATATATTCGGTGCTTTGAGAAGAAAGCTTGCGCATTAAGGCGTTACATTCCGCCGCCTCCTCATCAAGCTGACTCTTTGAAGCGTTAATTTCGTTAATGCTTTCCTGAAGCTCCTTTTTGTCGCTTTCAAGAGCCTCTTTATCCTCGTTAAGCTCGTTTCTCTTAATTTCAAGCTCCTGCTTTTGCGCTTCGATTTCTTCCATTTTTTTCATAAGCTTATCAAGGGCTTCGCTATCCTGCTGAGAAACGGATTTAATCATCTGAGAACGGGTAAGCATTGCGCTCATATCCTTGCAGGTAAGCAGTACCTCCAGGTTTGAAACAGAGCCGGAAACATACATTGCACGAAGACGCTGGCAGTAAAGCTCGTAATTTGCATCAAACTCCGCCTGCTTTTTGTCTATTTCCTTTTGAGCATTTTCAAGCTCTTTTTCGGTTTTATCTATTTTCTGCTCAATGGCGTTAATTTCTGCCTGAAGAGCTTCCTTGTCGCTTTCCAGCGTGTCGATTTTATCCTGAAGCAAGCTTATTTTTGACCTAAGCGCCACCAAATATTCCTCGGTTTCGCTTTTTTCCTTAGCAAGAGAATCAAGCTTGCTTTGAGCGTCGTCAATTTCCTGCTGAATTTTTTGCTTTTCGCTTCTTAGCTGAGATGTTGTTTTTGCCTGGGCGGAAATGCCTGCGCCCATTGAGCTGAATACAAACAGAACACTCAGCAGTAGTGACAATAACTTACTGTTTTTAAACACCGCTTATCTCACTGCCTTCCTTGTTAAGGTATTTGCTCATTGTTACAACAGAGCCGCCGACACCGCAGATTACGCCGATTGCAATGAAAATTCCAAGCATAGGCAAAGCGTAATCAACAAAGGCAATAGCCTGCAGGTTAAGTGAGCTGAGCAATTCGCTGAACTGCTTTACAGCCAGCTCATATAAGCCCCACACAAGTCCGAGAGAAATTACTCCCGAAAGCACACCGAGTATCATTCCCTCGATAACAAACGGGAACCGCACAAAATTGTTTGTGGCGCCCACTGATTTCATAATGCTGATTTCAAGGCGTCTGCTGTAAACCGTAAGCTTAATTGTGTTCGAAATAATGAAAAGAGAAATTGCGAGAAGCACAGCAACAATTACAATTGCCACTACCGAAATGCCCTTTCTGATTGCCACAAGCTTTTGGGCTAAATCCTTGTTTTCTCTTATAGTGTCGATATGGTCAAGCTTATTAAGACCGTCAACGGTTTGGTCAAACAAATCAAGATTATCCACCGTTACCTTATAAGCGTCGGGAAGAGGAATATCGGAGCTGACCTGAGTAAAGAATTCTGCCTGAGCCTTTTCCATAGTTGCAAGCTGCTCCTGCCAAGCGTCCTCCTTCGGAACAAATTCAATTTCCTTAATATTGCCGAGATTATTAATTTGGGTTTCCATTTCGGAAATCTGCTCGTCTGTTGTTTCGTCGGCAATATAAACCATAATAACATTTTCTTCCTCTATTTTTCCGAGGAGTG
>CALYNN010000074.1 GCA_945221685.1 uncultured Clostridia bacterium
ACCATTTCATCTAATTCAATATATTTTGTGTGAAGCGGATTAACAGGAGCGTCATCGGCAGGATAGCCGGTGGGAAGCATGGCAACTATTTCCAGATTATCGGGAACTTTAAATACCTCTCGTGCGGCGGAAGGATTAAATGCCATTACCCATGTTGTTCCCAAGCCAAGTGCCTGCGCCTGAAGCATCATATGGGTAGTAACAATGCTCGCGTCAATTTCTGCTGAATTTTTTTGGTCATAGCCACGGGAGTATGCCTTTTCCTTATCTGTGCAGATTATAAAGCAAAGCGGTGCATCAAAATCGTATTTTGTGCATTTCTTAAGGTCTGCAAGCTTCTCTCTGTCGGTCAGTACAAGTATTCTTTGCGGTTGTTTATTAACGGCGGTTGGCGCAACCATTGCTGCCTCAAGTATTTTGTCTATCTTTTCCTGCTCAACGCTTTGGTCTTTAAATTTTCTGCAGGAAAACCTATCTTTAATTAAGTTTGAAAAATTCATATCTTCACTCCTTTTCATATTCAATTATTATATTATCAAAAATATCGCTTCAATACAATAAATATGCTTTATTTTTTTACTCAAATCTGTTAAAATACCATAGTTGGTATATAATGAAACAGCTTGAAAGGATATTATATGGAAATTAATTTAACATTGTGCCGAGAGTTTTCTCTTAAGCCGTGGCAGGTAGAGAATACCGTTAAGCTTATAGACGACGGAAATACTATACCCTTTATTGCACGATACAGAAAGGAAGCAACAGGCTCTCTTGACGACCAGCTGCTGCGCTCACTTTATGACAGACTTTCGTATTTGCGTAATATGGAGGAGCAAAAGGAAAAAATAATTTCCTCAATAGATGAACAAGGCTTGCTTACCGACGAGATAAAAGCGGCGGTGGAAAACGCCGCAACCCTAACCGAGCTTGACGATATATACAGACCCTTTAGGCCAAAAAGAAAAACGAGAGCATCAGTTGCAAAAGCCAAGGGTCTTCAGGGACTTGCAGACGCAATTTATGCGCAGGAGAAAAACGGTCTCTCGCCGCTTGATATGGCAAAGGATTATATAAACGACGAGGTGCCTACAGCAGATGATGCCGTTCAGGGTGCAATGGATATTATCGCAGAGCTTGTTTCCGATGACCCTGCCGGAAGAAAAATGCTGCGCTATTCCGTAAAGAATAATGCCAATCTCGTTGTCAGCGGTGCAAAAGAGGATTTGGGCGTTTACGCTATGTATAAGGAATACAGCGAGCCTGTTAAGTCCGTACCCTCCCACAGAGTTCTTGCTGTTAACAGAGGAGAAAAGGAGGGCTTCCTGAAGGTGTCTGTTGATTACGATAAAATCAGCGGAATTTCTCTGCTTTCAAATCTTCACCTAAAGAATGATTCACCCTGCACGGAAACGGTGCTTGAGGCAATTCAGGACGCTTATACACGATTGATTTTCCCTGCAATAGAAAGAGAAATCAGAAACGCTCTTACCGATACCGCTTCAGAAGGAGCAATACAGGTGTTTGCTAAAAATACCCGTCAGCTTCTTATGCAGCCTCCTGTTAAAAATAAAGTTACAATAGGCCTTGACCCCGGATACAGAACAGGTTGTAAGGTTGCAGTTGTTGACGGAACAGGCAAGGTTTTAGATACCTCGGTAATTTATCCTGCTCCGCCTCATAAAAAAATTGAAGAAGCAAAAGAGATTATTAAGTCGCTTGTTAAAAAGTATGACGTTGAGCTTTTCTCTATCGGCAACGGAACTGCCTCTCACGAAACCGAGGAGTTTGCCGCGGAGGTAATTCACGAACTTGGCGGAGGAATAAGCTATATGGTGGTAAGCGAGGCTGGTGCCTCTGTTTACTCAGCTTCAAAGCTTGCGGCAGAGGAATTTCCCGAATACGATGTATCCTTACGAAGCGCAGTATCTATTGCAAGAAGGCTTCAGGATCCCCTTGCAGAGCTTGTTAAGATTGATCCAAAGGCAATCGGAGTAGGTCAGTATCAGCACGATATGCCTCAGTCTCAGCTTACCTCTGCTCTTGACGGAGTAGTGGAGGACTGCGTTAACTCTGTTGGAGTTGATTTAAATACCGCTTCGGCACAGCTTTTAAACAGAGTTGCAGGTATTTCTTCGGCGGTTGCAAATAATATTGTTGCATACAGACAGGAAAACGGTGCATTTAAGTCAAGAGAAGAATTATTAAAGGTTTCAAAGCTCGGACCCAAAGCCTTTGAACAGTGTGCAGGCTTTCTGCGTGTTGCCGAAAGTGATAATGTTCTTGATAATACCGCCGTGCATCCCGAAAGCTACAAGGCGGCAGACAAGCTGCTTAAGCTTTGCGGAGTAACAGAGGAGGATGTAAGAAAGGGTAATGTTTCAGCAGTTGGTGCTTATGTAAAAACCGTTGGCACTTCGGCTCTTGCAGAGCAGCTGGGAATAGGCGAGCCTACTCTTATTGATATTTCCAACGAAATTGCAAAGCCGGGCAGAGACCCACGAGACGAGCTTCCTGCTCCCATGCTTCGTACCGATGTTATGGGTATAGAAGATTTAAAGGTTGGCATGGAGCTTAAGGGCACCGTAAGAAATGTTATAGATTTCGGAGCGTTTGTTGATGTTGGAGTCCATCAGGACGGTCTTGTTCATATTTCGCAAATTACAGATAAATTTATCCGTCATCCGAGCGATGTGCTTAAGGTAGGAGATATAGTTACCGTTTGGGTGCTTTCGGTAGATACGGATAAAAACAGAATAGGCTTAACCATGAAAAAGCCTAAGGACTGATTATATGGATTATGTTTTAATTAGGAGCAAAAGAAAAACAATGTCAATATCTGTTGACGACGGGCTTCGTGTTGTTGTAAGAGCACCAATGAATACGCCCGCTTCGCAGATAGATAAGTTTGTTGCGGATAATATTCAGGCAATAGAAAATATGATTGCTTCAAAGAAGAAGCTGCTTGAAAAGTATAATGTTTCGGACGAAGAACTTATGCGGATTGTAAAAAGCGCAAAGGAAATACTGCCAAAAAGAGTAGAATATTATTCCTCGCTTATGGATTTAAAGCCAACAAGCGTTAAAATCACCAAGGCAAAGAAACGCTTCGGCTCCTGCAGCGGTAAAAACGGAATATGCTTTTCCTGCTATTTAATGCTTTATCCTATGGAGGCTGTGGATTATGTGGTGGTGCACGAGCTTGCTCATATAAAGCATCATAATCACTCAAGGGAGTTTTATGCTCTGATAAAGCGTTATATGCCCGATTATAAAAAAAGAGAAAAGCTGTTAAAGCAGCTATAGAAAAAAATCATCCGACTGTCTGCCGGATGATTTATTCTTTGTAAACATTTATGATGATTACTTCCGGGTGGTTAAACAGACGAAGCGGAAATTCCGAATTGCCCAACCCTCTGCTTACTATAAGCTTTGGTCTTTCGCCGAAGCAGCCTCTTGCGTATTTCGGCAGTACACCCTGACCGGGAGAAAATAAAGGTCCTACAAAAGGCATTATCCACTGTCCGCCGTGAGCGTGACCGGAAAGCTGTAAATCAAAATCATATTGCTTATAATTCAGTTCCTTTATTCCCTCAAAATTTTCGGGGAAATGACTTAAAACAATTTTGAAGCCGTCGTATTTTTCAAGCTCATTAAAATAAGGCGACATATCCTTATATTTGAATGTTCCGCTTCGCCTTGCTTTGTAGTCCTCAAAATCAGCCATATTTTCGTCGAGGCCTAAAATCTTGCAGTATTCGTTTTCAACTGCTTCGTTGAGTAAAACATTAAAGCCTATGCTTTTCAGCTCGTTTATTACGCTGTCAAAATTTTCAAGGCGCCTTTCGTGATTGCCGGTTATGTAGTAAACTGGTGATAACCTAACAAGAGTCTTACCGTATTCAAGCATCTTGTCCTTGTTTTTACATTTGTCGTTAATGTAATCTCCTGTAATGCAAATAAGGTTCGGCTTTTCTTTTTCGATTATTTCAATAACCTTATCAAACGGCTTTGAGTGAAAATCAGACAAATGAATTATTTTAAAACCTTTTTCGGTGTTTTTACTTTTAATGGTATAATAGGTTATATCAATCTTGTTATTTTGGTACAGGCAAAAAGCATAAATCAGTGCAACAAGTATAACCGCACCGATTATTATCATAAACGGTTTCATTTTATCAGCTCCTGATTAATATGATATATTTTAATGTTTAATTAGTCAATAGAAAAAACATACTGTAATTTAAAGGGATTTATTCATTTTTAATGTATAATACTTTGAAAGGGTGATATTTTGGACAGTAATTTGCGGATTTTGGCGGAAGAAAACGAAAAAAGAATTTTAAGCAGCAGGGCTTGTCTTGCCTGCAATTCAAAAGGCCGTGCGGTTTTTGAAGAAGAATGCTCCGTCAGGACATGCTTTCACCGTGACCGTGACAGGATTATACATTGTCAGTCTTTCAGAAGGCTTAAGCATAAAACGCAGGTTTTTCTTGCACCCAGCGGCGACCATTACCGTACGAGGCTGACACATACTCTTGAGGTTTCTCAGATTGCAAGAACCATTGCCCGAGCACTCGCGCTTAACGAGGATTTAACCGAAGCGATTGCTCTTGGTCACGATTTAGGTCATACACCCTTTGGTCACGCCGGCGAGCGTGCATTAGACAGTCTTTGCTCCTGCGGCTTTAAGCACTATGAGCAAAGTGTCAGAGTTGTTGAAAGACTCGAAAAATACGGCAAGGGACTTAATCTCACCGACGAGGTTAAAAACGGTATTTTGTGTCATACAAAGGGCGAAGAAGCATACACCCTTGAAGGTCAGATTATAAGAATAGCTGATAAAATTGCATATATTAACCACGATATTGACGATGCTATCCGCGCAGGAATTATGATTGAGGAGGATATTCCGTTAAGCCTGCGTATGCAGCTTGGAATGACCAAATCACAGCGAATAAATAATATGGTCATAGATGTAATCAATAACAGCAACGACAAAATAAGAATGAGCGAGGACTGCTACGAGGGCTTCCTTGACCTACACGATTTTATGTTTGCTGCGGTTTATACAAACCCTGTTTGCAAGGGTGAGGAAAGCAAGGCAGTGGATATGCTTTGCAAAATTTATTCTTACTACATAAAGCATATTGATGAAATGCCTGAGGAATTTATTTCAATAGCAAAAAGCGACGGAGAGGAAAGGGCAGTTTGCGACTATGTTGCAGGTATGAGCGATAACTATGCTCTTAAGGTCTTTAATCATCTTTTTGTTCCGCTGTTTTGGATAGATTAGTAATTATTATTTTTTACTTGTATTTTGAAAGGAGGATAAAGCTATGGCACTGAGCGAATCATTTTTGCAGGAGCTTAGATTTAAAACTGATATAGAAGATGTTATTTCTTCCTATGTAAGCCTAAAAAAGCGAGGCTCAACCTCTGTTGGCTTGTGCCCGTTCCATAACGAAAAAACTCCTTCTTTTACTGTATATAACGATACGCAGTCGTTTTATTGCTTTGGCTGCGGCGTAGGCGGAGAGGCTATAACCTTTATACGAAAAATCGAAAATTTAGATTACATTGACGCAGTTAAGCTTTTGGCGCAGAGGGCAGGACTGCAAATGCCAGACGATGGCTTTGACGACAGCCTTTCAAAAAACAGAAGAACAATTCTTGCCATTAATCGCGAAACTGCTAAATTTTATCATAGCTATATGTTGAGCGACCAAGGCAGGACAGGCTATGATTATTTCATAAACAGGGGATTAACGCCAAATACTATTACAAGATTCGGTCTCGGCTATGCTCCTGACAAATGGGACGCACTGTTTAAGCACCTGAAAAGCAAGGGATTTAAGCCATCGGATATGGTGAGCGCAGGCGTCGTGAAATTAAGTAAAAACAAGGAAAGGTATTATGATAATTTCAAAAATCGGGTAATGACTCCGATAATTGATGTAAGGGGCAATGTAATAGCTTTCGGCGGCAGAGTCCTTGACGACAGCAAGCCTAAATACATTAACACAAACGATACAATGGTTTATAAAAAAACCAACGAGGTATTCGGTCTCAATTTAGCAAAGGACAGCAAGAGCGACAGTCTTATTCTCTGCGAGGGATATATGGATGTAATAGCTATGCACCAGGCAGGCTTTACAAATGCCGTTGCAGGCTGCGGAACTGCGCTGACAAATGAGCAGGTAAGATTAATCAGCAGATATGCAAAGGAGGTTATTCTTGCCTATGATGCCGATGAGGCAGGTCAGAAGGCCCTAAATAAAGCAATTAATTTGTTTAAGCAAACAGACATTAAAATAAGAATTCCTACGCTTAAGGGCGGCAAGGACCCGGACGAAATAATTAAAAAATTCGGCAGAGATAAGTTTAAGGCAATGCTTGACGGAGCATCAAACGATATTGAATTTCATTTGTTTGATTTGCGCGGAAAATACAATCTTGCCTCATCACAGGGGAAAATTGATTTTCTTAAGGAAGCGCTTAATGTTCTTGCTCCCACCACGCCGATTGAACAGGATATATATATCACAAGGCTATCCGATGAGCTTGGTGTAGAAAAGGGAAGCATAAGGCTTCAGCTTGACCAGCTTATAAAAAAGAATAGCAGCCGTCAAAAAACAAGAGAATATAAGGCTATTGTTAACGACAGCATACGGCAGGGGCAAAGAATTTCTCACGAAGCAAACACCTCTGTCAAGAAGCTGAAAGCCGAGGAAAGAGTTATAGGCTTACTTTTAAAATATCCAAGCTGCGCAGATTTGTGCTCTGATTTCAGCAGTGAGCTGATGACGGAGGGCTTTTACAGAAAGGTTTACGAGCTGCTGACAGACAGAATTGCCAAAAGCCTCGATACAGAGCTGATAAGCTTAAGCGGCTTTTTATCGGAAAGCGAGATGAGCAGGCTGTCTGAAATATCAGCAAAAAATCAGGTCAGCAACAACTGCAAAAAGGAATTTACGGATTGCTTGAAAACCATTAAAGCGGAAAGCTCTGCCGACGCTTATGGCGTTGCAAAGCTCAGCGATGATGAATACAGAAACCTGTTCAAAAAGAATACTTAAATGAAAGAGGAAAAAATTATGAAGAATGTTAATACTGCACCACAGAATGTTACCGATGAAAAAAAGCAAAACGCGTTTAAAAAGCTTATTGAAAAAGGTAAGCAGACAGGCCGCCTGACCACTCAGGAAATAGACAATCTTATTGTTGAGCTTGACCTTGATGTTGAGGAGCTTGAAAAATTAAACGAGCAAATTGATTCTGCAAATATTAATATTATCGACGATTTTTCCGCAGAAGCACTTGATAGCATTAGCCTTGAGGTTGATCTTCCAAAGGAAAAAGACGCCGCCGATACCGTTGCAGTTAACGACAACGCCGCAATGGATGACCCTGTTAAAGTATATCTTAAGGAAATCGGTAAGGTACCTCT
>CALYNN010000075.1 GCA_945221685.1 uncultured Clostridia bacterium
AAAACGCTGTTGCAACCTATAAAATTTATCCAAGCGGAATGATTTATATTTATCATTCTGCCGTGCCTACCGCAAAGATGGTTAGGTTCGGTTATCAAATGGCTTTCGACAAGAGTATGGAATATGTTACCTGGTACGGCAGAGGTCCTGTTCCAACCTATTGCGACAGAAAGACAGGCGCAAAGATAGACAGATATTCCTCAACCGTAACCGATCTTGAGTATCGCTATATGCGCCCTCAGGAGTCGTCAAACCGAGCTGATGTAAGATACTTTACTATTACTGAGAAAAACGGTAAAGGTCTTAAATTTACCTCGTATTACGATGAGCCGTTCAATTTCTCGGCTTATCACTACACAACCGACGGACTTGAAAAAGCCACTCATGTTAACAATATTCCTTATAGCGATATTACAACGCTTAATGTTGACCGCAAGCAGCTTGGCGTTGGCGGTGATTTGCCGGGTCAGGCATTTGTGCGCGAGCCGTATTTGATGAAAAAAGGAGAAAAGCAGGCTTATTCATTTATCATTGAGCCTGTAAAATAAGCTTATGAAAAGGGTATTTGCATTTATTGGTTTTACTGTTGCAATTACCCTTTTTATGCTTAATCTTATACCGAATATAACTTGTTATGCCGCGGGCTGCGCTGCTGCTTTGCTAATTGCTTCTCTGCTTGTAAAGCCGTTACGAAAAGCCAAGGTAGTTCCGGTGATTATGTGCAGCATCATTTTTGCCTGTGTAATTTTCGGCTTGAATGTAAATATGAAGCTTGCACCCCAATTAAGTATTGATAAAACAAGCGCAGAGTCTACCTTTTCCATTGTTGATATTTACAGTGAGGACGATAACGGCTATTACTGCTATACGGTTAAAGTAAGCAGCGTAAATGCAGAGGGAGCACCGCAGAATTTTAAGCTGAGGCTGAAAAGTAAAACACAGCTTGACGCGGATTTTTATGACAATATATCGGGCAGGCTTTATTTCAGAAAAATTGCCGATAATGCCTTTAATTCCTACGGCTATTACGGCGATGAAATATTTCTTTCGGCTCGGCTAATCAGCAGCTATTCAGTTGATAGTCCCGCAAAAAAGCCTTTGAATTATAATATTATCAGGCAGAGAATTAAAATAAAAAATCTGCTTAATGATACCTTCGGCGGTGATGTTGGCGCTTTGGCGGCTTCAATATTAATCGGTGATAAAAGTGATTTAAGTGATGAGGCTTACAGTAATTTTAAAATATGCGGTGTTTCTCACGCAATAGTAGTTTCGGGACTGCACACCTCGCTTGTTTGTATGGGAGTGTATTTTCTGCTTAAGCTTCTCAAAGCACCGAAGCCTCCTGCGGTTATTGTTACTCTTTTGTGCACTCTGCTTTATATCGCGTTGGCAGATTTTTCAAAGTCTGCCGTCAGAGCCGGTATTATGGTTTCCGTACTGCTTATTGCAAAGCTTTTTAAGCATAAGGCGGATTCGCTTAATTCATTAGGTATAGCGGTATTTATAATATGTATTAATCCCTTTGCGGTTTGCGATGTGGGTGCGTGTCTGTCCGTAACTGCCGTTTTGGGCATACTTGTAATTTATCCTAAGCTATGTGTGTTCGGCAAAAATATGCCAAAGCCTTTTGCGTTTATAATTAATAGTATTCTTTTGACCTGCTCGGTCATATTATCCACCTTGCCGATAATGTGTATTTATTTTAAATCCGTCAGTCTGGTGGGCATTATTCTTAACATACTGTTTGTACCCATTTTGCAGTTGGCTCTCGGCTCAGTGCTTTTGTTTACCGTATTTTGCAATATTCCTTTTCTTGCATTATTTCCGAGGCTTACGGCAAAGCTTTCTCTTTCATTGATGCTTTGGCTGACTGATTTATTTGCGCGGCACCTTTCGTGGCTTCGTATTGATATTTACGGCAACTATCTGTTGGTGGGAATTGCCGCCTGCTTTATCGTTATGGGGTTGGTTTTGATAATCAACAGAGAGCTTTCTTTAAAAATGACTGCTGCTTTTGTTTGCCTTTCGCTTGTTTTTTGCTTTGGCTATTCCGCCTATAAAAGCAATAATGCCGTCAGCGTCAAGCTGCTTTCTTCAGGGGCGGTTGTTGTTGAAGACAGAGATACCCTTGTCGGTGCCTATATAAACGATTACGGTGATTTTTATGAGATTAAAAGCAACTATGGCGACGAAAGAGTGGGGCTGTTTATTTCCTGCGATGAATACAGCGGTGAAATAGCGGAGATTTACGGCAAAGCCTATTTTGTTGACAACAGTAAAAACAGTTACTTATCAGTTGATGAAAAAATAAACCTTGCCGTTTCAAAGGAAAATTTAGTTTTTTATATTTATGGCAATATTGTTGAAATAAGTGAAAATAATGTTATAATAAACGGTGCCGAGTTTAACAGAAGATCCGATTATGTTTCCGAAAGCAATATAACCTTGTATTTTGAAAATGATGAAATATCGTTAAGGAGGGAAGAACGTGGCTAAAATAGGCGAGGCTCAAATTAAACAGCAGCTTAAAGAGGGCAATATTTCAAACGCTTATCTTATTTACGGCGAAGAAGATTACCTTAAAAGCTTTTATATAAATCAGCTGAAAAGTAAAACGGTTGATTCTGCCTTTGAGTCATTTAACCTCCATTTGTTTGACGGTAAGGATATTGATTTGGACGACGCGCTGAAGGATGCGGAAATGCTTCCTATGATGAGCGGATATAATCTTGTTCTCATAAGAGATTATCCTGCCGAAAAAAGCAAAAGCGATGTTAACCTGATTACAGAATTTTTATCAGATGTGCCAGAAACAACCGTTCTTGTGTTGGCTTATGAGGCTTATTCGCCCGATGAAAAATCCGCAGGCTTTAAAAGCCTTGTTTCTGCCTTTGATAAGGCAGGAAGCGTTGTAAAATTAGAAAAGAGAACAGAGGCAGATGTGGCAAAGCTCCTTGTCAGCGGAGCAAAAAAAAGAGGAGCTACGCTTGATATTTCAAATGCTAAATATTTGATTTCCGTTTCCGGTAACGATTTAAAAACCCTTTTAAACGAGCTTGATAAGCTTTCAGGCTTTGCAAGCGGCGGCGAAATAACAAAAGAAATTATTGACAGTATGGCAACAAAATGCCTTCAGGCAAGGGTATATGATTTAACCAAGGCGATTTCGGCAAATAATCTTGACCTTGCGTACAGTGTTCTTAATACTTTGTTTGAAATGAAGGAGGACCCTATTTTAATGCTTGCCGTTATCGGCGGAGTGTATGTAGATATGTATCGCGTAAAATGCGCTAAAACCGCAGGCTTTTCGTATGATGATGTAGCTAATCACTATAACTATAAGAGCAGGGAGTTTGCTCTTAAAATTGCTGCGCGCGACTGTGCCAAGCTTACCGAAAAACAACTTCGCCTTTCTGTTGACGCTATTATTGATACCGACATAAAGCTGAAAAGCACGGCCGTTGATAAAAAGCTTCTCTTAGAGGAGCTTATTGCTAAGCTGTTTATTATTTCTCGCGGTGATACCTATGCTTAAAATTAAGGAAGCAGTAATAGTAGAGGGCAGATACGATAAGCTTAAGCTTTCAAATATTCTTGATACGCTTATAATTGAAACAAACGGCTTCGGAATTTATAAAAATAAGGAGAAGCTTAAATTTATAAAGCGGCTTGCAGAAGAAAGAGGAATAATTATTATTACCGATTCCGATCACAGCGGCTTTCAAATTCGCAATTTTATAAGCGCAGGAATTCCCAAGGAGCAGATTAAGCATATCTATATTCCCGATGTTTACGGCAAGGAAAAGAGAAAAAATCAACCCTCCAAGGAGGGCAAAATAGGCGTTGAGGGTATGGATGATAAGCTACTTAAAAAGCTGTTTGAAAATGCCGATATTGATTTTACTCAAGCAAATAAAGAAAATCCTATTAAAGCCTGCCATCTGTATGAGTTGGGGATTACAGGCGTAGCTAACGCGGCTGAAAATAAAAAGAAACTCCTTAAGGCGTTAAGCCTTCCGGAATTTCTTTCAACAAAAGCCTTGCTTTCTTTTATTAATTCTTCAATGACGAAGGACGAGTTTTTCGTCCTCGCAAATTCTGTTTTAAATAATTAAGTCAAATTATAATAACACTGCTTTTTTGCTCTGTCCCGCAAGGCAGAGCTTTTTTGTATCCTAAATTATACAGGTCGGTGGCATTACATTCAAGCTCAAAAAGCCGCCTGCCGTTTTCATCAAGCTTGCTTATATCGGCATATCTGCTTATAATCGGTAGTTCAGCGCTTTTCTTCATATCGGCAAGTATTTGCCTGCCGCTTTCGTTAAATGCTAAAATACGGATGTACGGAGCGTCAAAGGTGTATTCCCTTGTAACCGAAAGATATGCTTTTAAAATTATCCGTCTTATTCTTGAGTGGGTATATCTTTTTGTCTTAATATTATCGTATAGCTCGTTAAGGCTCAAAGATGTTTTAATGGCTTCGCAAATTCTGTTTTCGAGTCCCTCGCTTACATCTTCAATTTTCAAAAAATCTTGCGCCGTCATTCCTCTGAGCTTGGCAAGAACGGCCCTTTCGCAGTTTTGAAGCGAACAAATTTCATCTGTATTAAGTCGGCTTCTTATGGCAGAGGCGCTGTAATTTACATCGTCGGTATCGTGTCCTAAGCCTATTCGTTTAACAGCCTTACACTCAAGCTTAGTGTAGGTAAGATATTCTATAGCCAAAATATTGTTAGGCGTGTCAAGCAGGGGAGAGCCAACCGCTTCCCGTCTTGCCGCAGGGTAGGAAATACCTTTTTTCAGCATTTCCTTTATTTCGGCGTCCTTTTCCTTTACAAGCGACGCCGCCTTTTTCAGCTCGGTAATATCGTCGCATTCGGCACCGAATGCCAATGCGTCAACTGCGTTTGTGCATTCAAGAATTCTTACGGCGTTTTTTGCAAAGCCCTGTGCAGACATAAGTGAATAGGCGCAGGGAAGCTCAAGCACCAAATCAGCACCGTTTTTTACTGCCTCGGCGGCTCTTGTAAATTTATCGTAAACTGCAAACTCGCCCCGCTGAACAAAGTTGCCGCTCATTACGCAAATTACATTATTTCCGGTTGCCTTAACCGTATCAATTAAATACTTGTGGCCCTTATGAAAGGGGTTAAATTCGCAAACAATTCCGTAATTCATAAAAAATCCTTAACAAAGTCTTGACATCTCTATATATTATATATTATTATAATACTAAATAAATATATAAAAATCAACCACCGGAGGAAATGTTTTGAAAATTTTAGTTATTAACTGCGGCAGCTCCTCACTTAAATATCAGCTTCTTGATATGAAAGATGAATCTGTTCTCTGCAGCGGAAGTATTGAAAGAATCGGTCTTGAAATAAAAGGCGGAGAAAATAATGTTATAGTTAAAAAGGACGGCGAGAAGCATACCTACGATAAGGAGCTTCCTACTCATATCGACGCCTTTAATGAGGTTAAATATATTCTTTCGCAAGGGGAATACAAGGTTATTGATTCCTTTGACGAAATCGACGCCATCGGCCACAGAGTAGTTCAGGGCGGCGATAAATATAAGAAAAGCGTTCTTATCGATGACGAGGTTGTTAAAACCATTAGAGAGCTTTCTCCATTGGCTCCTTTGCACAACCCTGCAAACCTTCAGGGCTATGAGGCTTGCCTCGAGGTTGTAGGTCCCGATGTTCCTCAAGTAGCCGCGTTTGATACTGCTTTCCACAGCACCATGCCTCCAAAGGCATATATGTACGCGGTACCTTATGAATACTATACCAAGTACGGCGTTCGCCGCTACGGCTTCCACGGTACATCTCATAAATTTGTTTCCAACAGAGTTGCAGAGAAAATGGGTAAGGATATTAAGGATTTAAAAATCATTACCTGCCATTTGGGCAACGGCTCCTCCATTGCCGCTATTCAAAACGGTAAGGTTATAGATACCTCTATGGGCTTTACTCCTCTTGACGGCTTTATGATGGGTACTCGCTCCGGCGGTGTTGACCCGTCTGTTGTTACCTTCATTATGAAGAAGCTTGGAATTTCGCCTGACAAAATGGATGAGATTTTAAATAAGGATTCAGGCGTAAAGGCTATTTCGGGCGTTTCCTCCGATGACCGCGATATCTGCGCGGAACAGGCGGCAGGCAACGACAGAGCTATACTTGCTCACGAAATGCAGGCGTACGAAATTGCAAAGTTTATCGGCTCCTATATTGCCGCTATGAACGGCGTAGATGCAATCGTGTTTACAGGCGGTATCGGTGAAAACGGCGTATGGCTTCGTTCAAAGATTTGCTCTTATCTCGGCTATATGGGTGTATATATTGACGAGGATATTAATGCTAAAACTCAAAAGGGCGCCGAAGCAGAGCTTACCGAGCCGACAGATAAGGTAAGAGTATTTATTCTTGCAACCAACGAGGAACTTACCATTGCAAGAGATACTGCCGAAATAGTAAACAACCTAAACAAATAAATTATTAGTTTAGTAAATAATTATTTTTATAAAATTTGAAAGAAGGAGGAAAATTCAATGCCTGAAATTAAGTACGAAATAACCGAGCATCTCGGTGTCATTTCCGAAACTGCAAAGGGCTGGACAAGAGAGGTCAATATGATTTCCTGGAACGGCCGCGACCCAAAAATTGATGTTAGAGATTGGTCACCCGACCATTCTAAAATGAGCAAGGGTCTTACTTTTACGGTTGAAGAGGTTAAGGAGCTTACAAAGCTTGTAGAAAAGCTTTAATAGCAGGAAATTTTAGGGCAGCAAAGCACTTGTTGCCCTTAGAATTTTGTATGAAAGAAATACGATAAATTATTATATTATCGAGGTTATAGATTATGGAATGGACTTCATTAAACGATTTAAGAGAAAAGTACCTTTCTTTCTTTGAAAGCAAGGGGCACTTAAGACTTCCGAGCTTTTCTCTTGTGCCAAACGGAGATAAGAGCCTTTTGCTTATAAATTCCGGTATGGCACCGATGAAAAAGTATTTTACGGGAGAGGTTACTCCGCCGAGAAAAAGAGTTACAACCTGCCAAAAATGTATTCGTACTCCTGACATTGAGTGCGTTGGTAAAACTGCCCGTCACGGAACTTTTTTTGAAATGCTCGGCAACTTTTCCTTTGGCGATTATTTTAAAAAGGAAGCAACGGCTTGGGCTTGGGAATTCTGCACAAAGGTTCTCGAAATGCCTGTTGAAAGGCTTTATGTAACCATATATGAAAATGACGACGCAGCCTTTGAACTTTGGACAAAGCAAAACGG
>CALYNN010000076.1 GCA_945221685.1 uncultured Clostridia bacterium
ACGGAAAGGATAAGATAGAAACAGACAGGGTTTATGTTGCCCTTTCAAATGTTGATTCAAAGGAATACTCGGCAATATTAAATCCGCAATTGATTAATATGTAGGTGAAATAATGCTTGAACTACTGAAAAAATTTTTCTTCAGGATTTTTAAACATCAAAAATGCTACTATATAAACGGTCCCGAAGCTCTGCCTCCTCCGCTTTCAAAGGAGGAAGAGGAAGAAATTATGAATGAGCTTCGTCAGGGAAATGAGGAAAACAGGGAAAAGCTTATAATACATAATTTGAGGTTAGTAGTTTATATTGCAAAAAAATTCGAGTCAAAATCCGCTTCAACCGAGGATCTGGTCTCAATCGGCACAATAGGCTTAATGAAGGCTGTTAAAACCTTTAATCCCGATAAAAACATTAAGCTTGCCACATATGCCTCTCGATGTATAGAAAACGAAATTCTTATGCATCTGCGAAAAATAAATAATATGAAAAGCGAAATTTCATTTGACGAGCCATTGTCAGTTGATTGGGACGGCAACGAGCTTACCCTGCGCGATGTGCTCGGCACGGAGCCCGATGATGTTTACGAGGACCTTGAGTACGACGATGAAAAAAGGCTTCTTATGCTTGTTGTTAATTCCTTGCCCGATAAGGAAAGAGAGCTTATGGTTATGCGTTTTGGACTTAACGGCGGTCCCTGTCATACCCAAAAGCAGCTTGCGGACTCAATGGGAATTTCGCAATCATATATCAGCAGGCTTGAAAAGAGAATTCTAAATAAAATCAAAAAGGAATTTTTAAATAATATTGCATAAAAATTCAGCCCTTTCATTTTGCTTTGAAAGGGCTGAAAATTTTGCGGCTTTTATTATGCTTCTTCTGCGGTTCTGTTTGTAAATAAAAGGCTTATGCACCAAATTGCCGCAAGACCGATAATGCAATAAATAATTCTTGACATTACTGAATCCTGACCGGAAAAAATCCATGCCACCAAATCAAATTTGAATAAGCCGATTAGTCCCCAATTAATACCGCCGATAATGGTCAGTATTAAAGCTATGTTATTTACGATTTTCATATTGTCACCCCTAAAATAAAAGTCACGAATAGTATTGCACTATCGTGACCTTTTATTCATTAAGTTAAATATTTGTAACAATAATTTCGCATTTTCCGCTGATTTTATAATTTCCGTAGCCTGCCGGAACAAAAAAGCTGTCGCCCTTTTTCAGCGGCATACCGTCAATTTCTCCGCTTCCGTCAATGGCAAGAATGTGATTAAAGCTCTCCTTTGTTGCATCAAGGGTAATTTCTGTTTTAACATCGTAGTGATTAACCGTAAATAAATCGCATTTTGTAAGTAAGGTGCTGTCGGCATTGTGGGCAGTTATTTTTTCTCCTAACGGTTTTGTGTCGTATTTCGGCGGCTCTGTAACGGAAACATCAACTGCCTTGTCTATATGAAGCTCTCTCGGCTTGCCGTCTGCTCCTAATCTGCCGTAGTCGTAAACTCGATAGGTAGAATTTGAATTTTGCTGAATTTCGGCAATAAGTACGCCCTTTCCGATTGCGTGCACCGTGCCTGCTTCAATAAAAAATAAATCTCCTTTTTTGACTTTAACTTTGTTTAAAACATCTGTCAGCGTGTTCTCCTCAATAGCCTTTCTAAATTCATCACGGCTGATTTTTTTCTTAAAGCCGTAAATCAGCTCCGCACCCTCGGCGGCGTCAATAACATACCATATTTCAGTTTTGCCGAATTCGCCCTCAACCCTTTGGGCGTATTCGTTGTCGGGGTGAACCTGAATTGAAAGGTTATCCTTTGCGTCAATAAGCTTAATAAGCACGGGAAAATAAGGAAAAGCAAGAGCCTTTGTTCCAACAATCTTTTCCTTTCCCAGCCTTTCTATAACGCCTTCAAGAGTCTCGCCGTCATATTTTCCGCCGTCAATGGTGTTTCTGCCGTCCTTATGGCAGGAAAGCATCCAACCCTCTGCTATTTTGTCGTAGTCGCAGTTAAGTCCGAAATCGGTTCTTAACCGCTGACCGCCCCAAAGGTAATCCTTAAATACGGGAGATAGCTTTAATATTTCCATAAAATATCCTCTTTCAGAATTATTTTTTTATATAATAACAAATTTTATCTATACTTTCAATTAAAAATAGTGTAAAATATATTCATCAATTTCGGAGAATTTTTGTAATGAATGTGCTTGATGTTCAAAATTTAACATTGTCCTTCGGTGAAAACACGCTGTTTTCAAATGTTTCCTTCAGCATTAAAGAGGGGGAAAAGGCAGGCCTTGTAGGCGTTAACGGTGCAGGAAAAACCTCGTTGTTTAAAATAATAACAGGCGAGTATTCGGCAGACAGCGGCAGCTGCTTTATTTCAAAGAACGCAAGGCTTGGTTATATGCAGCAGCATACCTGCTCTGTTGAGCGTACCGTTTGGAATGAGCTCGTGTCTGTTTTCAGCGATTTAATCGAAATTGAACAGGAACTTGAGGATATATCAAATAAGCTCAGCGAAAATGCCGATAAGGCTTTAATTGAAAGGCAGGACTATTTAACAAACAAATTCAACCAAAACGGCGGACTGACATATAAATCAATGACTCGCTCCGCCTTGATAGGCTTAGGCTTCACCGAGGAGGATTTCAGCAAATCAACTGCTCTTCTTTCTGGCGGTCAGCGGTCAAAGCTTATTCTTGCAAAGCTGCTTCTTTCAAGAGCTGATTTTCTTCTTTTGGACGAGCCTACCAATCATCTCGACATAAGCGCAATTGCCTGGCTTGAGGATTTTCTTTTAAGCTTTAAGGGAGCCTGCCTGATTATCAGCCACGACAGATATTTTCTTGATAAGGTAACAGGAAAAACCGTTGAAATTGAAAATAAAAAGGTGCGTTCCTATACAGGCAACTATTCAACCTTTTTGGTGAAAAAGCAGGCGGAGCAAAAGGCAATAGAGGAAAAATACGAAAACGATATTAAAGAGATAGAACGCCTTGAGGGCATTATTGCTCAGCAAAGGCAGTGGAACAGAGAGAAAAATATAAAAACCGCCGAAAGCAAGGAAAAGGTTGTTGAGCGTATAAAGGCTCAGCTTGTTGTTCCTGACAGCAAGGTAGAAAAAATCAGGTTTGATTTTACGCCTAAATGTGTTTCGGGTGAAGATGTATTAAGGGCAGACGGCGTTTCAAAAAGCTTTGGCTCAAAGAAAATATTTAAAAATGTTTCGTTCAGTATAAAAAGGGGAGAAAGGGTTTTTCTTTTAGGTGATAACGGCTGCGGAAAAACTACTCTGTTAAAAATACTTATGGGCGACTTGAGCCGTGATGACGGCTCCTTTAGCTTCGGCGCTTCGCTTATGACAGGCTACTTCGATCAGGTGCAGGAGAAGCTTGATTTATCTAAAACCGTAATAGACGAGGTGTGGAGCGCCTTTCCCTTTATGACTGAAACCGCAGTGAGAAATGCTCTTGCCGCTTTTTTGTTTAAGGGTGACGAGGTGTTTAAAAAGCTCGAGCTTTGCTCCGGCGGCGAAAGAGCGAGAGTCGCACTGCTCAAGCTTATGCTGGGCGGCTTTAACTTTTTACTTCTTGACGAGCCTACCAATCATCTTGACGCTTTTTCGCGTGAGGAGCTTGAAAATACTTTGTTAAATTATCAAGGCACTATGCTTATTGTTTCGCACGACAGGTATTTTATAAACAAGCTTGCAACAAGAATAATCGAGCTTACTCCCGACGGCTGTAATAATTATTTGGGAAATTACGATGATTACGCTCAAAACAGATATGTTGCCAAAGCAGAAAAAGCCGTTAAGGAAAAAAGTAAAGTAAACGATTATAAGCTGAAAAAGGAACGGCAGAGCACACTGCGAAGGCTAACCGCAAGAAGCAAAAGCCTTGAAAGCGAGATTGAGGCAACGGAGGCAGAGCTTGAAAGAGTGCAGTCTGCGCTTAATACTGCCGACTATAACGAGCTTATGGAGCTTACTGCTCAATTAGATGAGCTTTCAAAAAAACGAAATGATTTGTATGAGGAGTGGGAGAATACGGCGTTAAGCCTTGAGGAGCTTGCCGATAATCAATAGCTTGTCATCAACAGAAAAATTAACTATAATAACAAATGAAAAGCGGTGAGAATTTGAAAAGAGTTGTAATAATCGGCGCAGGTGCTGCCGGCTTGCTTTGCGGAGCAAAATGCGCCTTAAGAGGCTTTGATGTTACTGTAATTGAAAAAATGCCGAGACCGGCAAGAAAGCTTATGATTACCGGCAAGGGCAGATGCAATGTTACAAATGCCTGCTTTGATTTGGAGGAGCTTATTGAAAATGTTCCTACTAATCCTCGATTTCTTTATTCCGCTTTTTCAAAATTTATGCCCTATGACACTATGGCTCTGTTTGAAGAATTAGGCGTTCCCCTTAAAATTGAAAGGGGAAACAGAGTTTTTCCCGTAAGCGACAGGGCGGTGGATATTACCGATGCGCTTGTTGATTACTGCAAAAACAGCGGAGCAAAGATTATTCATGGCGCGGCGGAATATTTTGAATGTGACGAAAACAGAATTACCGCTGTTGTTTTGGAAAGCGGGAGGCGTTACGAATGTGACAGCGTTGCAATTTGCACAGGAGGAAAAAGCTATCCTGCCACAGGCTCAACAGGCGACGGCTATAAGCTTGCAAGGTCGGTGGGCCATACCGTAACTCCTCTTAAGCCGAGCCTTGTTCCTCTTGTTTGCTCCGATAATTTTATCCCTCGGCTTCAGGGACTTTCTCTTAAAAATATTTCAATTACTCTTTTTGAAAACGGCAAAAGCATTTATTCCGATTTCGGAGAAATGCTGTTTACTCACTACGGAGTTTCGGGTCCCGTAATCCTGTCTGCCTCGAGCCATATAAGAAATATGAATAAATGCAGGTATAAAATTTCTATTGACCTAAAGCCTTCTCTCGACGAGCAAACCCTTGACCGAAGAATTCAAAGAGATTTTTCAGAGCTTTTAAACAAAGATTTTATTAATTCTTTGTCAAAGCTGTTGCCTAAAAAGCTAATTCCTGTTATAGTTTTACTCAGCGGTATTGAACCCGGAACAAAGGTTAACCAAATTACGCGGTCTCAAAGATTAGAGCTTGTCAGGCTGATAAAAAATTTAACTGTCAATATCAGCGGATTTAGAGGTATCGAGGAAGCAATAATTACCTCGGGCGGAGTCAGCGTAAAAGAAATTGACCCTAAAACAATGAAATCAAAAATAGTTGATAACCTTTATTTTGCAGGTGAGGTTATTGATGTTGACGCATATACAGGCGGCTTTAATCTTCAAATTGCATTTTCAACCGCTGTCCTTTGTGCCGAAAATATTTAAGGAGAATACAGTATGTTTAATGTTGCAATCGACGGACCGGCAGGAGCCGGCAAATCAACCATAGCAAGAGCCGCGGCAAAGGCGTTAGGCTTTATTTATGTTGACACAGGCGCCCTTTACCGTGCCGTTGCGCTGAATTCGGTAAGAAATAATATTTTGGATAATGAAAAAGCCATCGTGGATTCCCTTGGAAGTATTGAGGTTACTCTCGGCTTTGACGAAAGCGGAGTACAGCGTGTGTATCTAAATAAAGAGGATGTTTCCGATTTAATACGCACTCCGCAGATTTCCATGGGTGCTTCAAAGGTTTCCGCCATTTCACAGGTTAGGGAATTTCTTTTGGAGCTTCAGCGCGATATTGCCCGAAGCAATAATGTTATTATGGACGGCAGAGATATTGCAACGGTGGTTTTGCCAAATGCAGACTGTAAGATTTTTCTTTTTGCCTCTCCCGAGTGCAGAGCGCAAAGAAGATATAAGGAGCTTATCGAAAAGGGCGAATCGGTTATGTACGAGGATGTACTTGCCGATGTTAATCAGCGAGACTACAACGATACCCACCGTGATATTGCGCCTCTTAAGCCTACAAAGGATTCAATTATGGCAGATACCTCTGAGCTTACCTTGGAGCAGTCTGTTGAATTAATAATAAACACTATTAAGGAGAAAATGCAGTGAAGGAATTTGATTACTCACAGGTAAAGCACTATAAGCTTTATAATTTTGTAAAAACTGTTTTCAGACCGCTTGTTAAAGTAGTATATAAGATAGAATTTAAGGGACTTGAAAATATACCGAAAAGCAATAACTACATAGTTGCAATTAATCATACCTGCGCCCTTGACCCTGTTTTTGTTGCATGCCCGAAAAATATTCCGCCTCTTCATTTTATGGCAAAGGCAGAGCTTTTTAAAAATCCTCTTTCCGCTTGGTTTATTACCCATATGTACGGCTTTCCCGTAAAAAGAGGTAAGGGCGATACCTCCGCAATCGACTACGGAATTAAAATTGTTGAGGAGGGGCATGTTATGGCAATTTGCCCCGAGGGAAAAAGAATAAAGGATAAAAACGGAGTTCCCCAAAGAGCAAAGGCAGGTGTTGCTGTTATTGCCAAGGCAACGGGTGCCGATGTTTTACCTGTTGCAATTTGCTGCAAGGGTAAAATTAAGGCAGGAAAAAAGGTTGTTATCTCTTACGGTGAGGTAATCAAAAACAGCGATATGGGACTTCAGCGCGAGGATTTGGGACCTCACGATATTAAAGACGCCGCTAATATGGTAATGGACCGTATAACAGAGCTATGGAAGGCAGAGGTTTGCGATGATTAAGCTTGCAAAAACCGCCGGCTTCTGCTTTGGTGTTGACAGAGCCGTTAACCTTGTTTACGAAATGGTCGAAAAGGGCGAAAGGGTTTGCACCCTCGGACCTATAATTCACAACAGTCAGCTTGTTGCTGACCTTGAAGCAAAGGGCGTTAAAATAATCAACAGCATTGACGAATGTCCTGACGGATATACAGTTGTTATAAGAACCCACGGTGTTGAAAAAAGCGTTTTAGACGAGGCTGAAAATATCAAGGTAAGGTATGTTAATGCAACCTGCCCCTTTGTGTCTAAAATACATAAAATTGTTTCCGAGCAGCAGGAGGGTACCGTAACCTTAATAGCCGGAGATGAAAATCATCCCGAGGTTTTGGGCATTCGTTCCTACTGCAAAGGCAAAAGCTATGTGTTTAAAAATGCCGAGGAACTGAAATTTATTCTTGAAAATCATATAGATTGTGAAAATAATTCACTTATTTGTGTTTCGCAAACAACTTTTTCCATAAAAGAATGGAAAAAATGTGAGGAAATTCTAAAAAAACTATATACAAATTGCAGAATTTATAGTACAATATGTAATGC
>CALYNN010000077.1 GCA_945221685.1 uncultured Clostridia bacterium
CTTCTTATCCTCAAAAAGCACATCGGCAAGACCCAGGGCGGTTTTATTAAAATCGGCTATTCCGAAGTCCTCGAGAGTACCGTTAATATAGTTAAAATCAAGCTTGTCGCCGCTATGGGTAAGCAAATACAAATCGCAGATAAATCTTACTCCGCATCCCTCAATACAGTGATAATGCTTATACATATGGCAAAGGGTATAAATATAATTATCCTCGCGGCTGATTTTATACCTGCTTGTTTCGCCGACTCTTTGGGAATTCAGCCAAGGGTTAAATTCGGGGCAAAAATCCTCTTTAGGAGAAAAAAGCGTTCTGTGAAATTCAAAGGTGGCATACGGCTTTTTGTAGAAATCATCGGAAATACCTGCGGCAGCGCCAAGGTAATAGCCGCTTTTCTTCATTATTTTCATTAAATCGTCACGCCGTGCTTCATCGTAAAGAATATCGTTATCGCTCATTTGGCGCATTGATGATTTAGGGTAATACTCTCGTATCTCCAATCCCTTAAGAAACATATATTTTATCTGCATTTCATCAAGCTGACGGCAGATATTTTCTCTTTCGCTGTTAACTACAATTGTTTTTTGAAGCTCGTTTAGGCTATAGTCACGCCAGATTTTTGACTGCTGCTCATTAAGCAGATTAAGCTGACTCAAACAGGGCAGAACAATGCAGTAAATCTGCTGTGCCTTTGCAGTTTTAAACAGCTTATCCATATCTATACTATATTTGGGCGAAGGCGCAGGTATCCCTTTAATTGCGCAGGCCATCAACTGCAAAAGATATTCTGTTTCCTTGTTTTCAAGCTCAACCATAATTAATCCTCAATTAGATTTTTTGATTTTAAAAGAGTGATAAGCTCCTGAACATCGGCTCTTATAACAGCTTCATCTGCATCGTATTTTTTAAGCATTGCGGCAACAATGCTATCCTCTGTCTGCTCCGTTTTAAGAAGCTCAAAAATATACGCCGCTGTGGGATTGTTTTTAATAAGACCGTTAAAGCTTTTTGCCGCCTTTCCCGTGGCAACCGCAAAGCTTTCGCCGTCTATCGAGTTTGTAACAATTCCGTCCTTTAATTTCATTGCATTACCTCATTTTTACTTATGATAAAAATTTATCGCTATCTTTGTATATTCTATCAAAAAACAAATAAAAAAACAATAGCAGATTATAAACAATATCTTTACTTTAAAATTCCGTTCTTTGTTTGATATGTAAAAAGGCGCAGAAAATCTGCGCCTTTTTACATACAATTTACTTTTTGGTAGTTACTGCTTTAGTCTTTGACCAGCTTGAGTAAATCTTTGTGGCCTTGCCGTTAATCTTTACTGTCTTATAGGTACGAACTCTTACATAGTACTTTTTCTTACCCGAAAGCTTTGAAATTGTTTTTGATGTTGTACTGTTCTTGCCTATCGTTACGGTCTTGTATTTTGTGAATTTGCTGCTTGTGCTGTACTGAATTTGATAGCCTGTTGTTTGTGTTGCCTGCTTCTTCCACTTTACCGTAAACTTCTTTGAGCCTGAGGTAACACTTGAAATACTTGTTGCCTTTGGCTTGATTGTAAAGTAGAGAGTTTTGGTTCCACTGTAATTACCCTTAAATGTAATCTTTACGGCATACTTGCCGACATTCTTGCGACCGCTTGCATAAGAAACAGTATAGTCCGTATTCTTCTTTAAGGTCTTGCCCTTGCTGTCCTTAACGGTTACGGCAGGAGTCTTAACCTTGCCGTCATATGTGTAGCTTGTGGCGGAAAGCTTAATGTTTGAAGCCTTTGGAATTACTGTTGTTGAAATTGCTTTGCCGCATACGGTGCAGCTCTTTACTATCTTACCGTCCTTGCTCGTCGTTGCTTTAGTCGTTGTTGTTTTGAGCTTATGAGTATGTCCGCCGGTGTAAATAAACTGCGTACCGTTAAGCGTGTAATTAAAGTAACCGTCAACAGTCTCTCTAGCAAAAGATTCTTCAAGACTGTCTAATGAAACAGTATTGTTCTTTGTTACGCAGTAGTAATCAACGCCGCCGATATTCACAATATCATTACCCACATAATCATATACATCTTCAACATAATCCACTGCGTATTTGTTTGAGTTTTCGTCCGTATATACGCTATATGTGTTTTTATATACGCTACCGTTCCACTCAAGCCATTCGCTCTCCATAGCATAGACAATGGAATATTCAGAGCTTTCAAACTCATCATTAGTAAGCTTTAACTGCTCAAAGCTTTCATCAATAATATACTTATCAGTTCCCTCAGCTAAAACGAAACGGTTGATATTAACCCCTTCTTCAATAACATTGCCTTCGGAGTCTTCCATATGGTATGTAGTATATCCGTAAACACCGTTTGGATCTGAAGCATTTGTAATCTTGGAAACGCTATAGTAATAATCTGCGTCAAGATTATCCTTTTCATAATATGCAATTTCTTCGGGATAATCAGCCTGTTTAAGCTTAATTGAGAATTCGGTTTGGTTTTTAAATTCATCTTCGGTCATCTCAATACTGCCGTTAGTTCCGAAGCTGTCGTCTTCAGTATAAGCGTCAAAGGCTTCAACATAAAAATATTTGTTTACCCAGTATAATGTTTCATCGGGATTTGTATCGTAGCAGCCTGTGCTTACAGTATATACTCCTCCGGGATCGGAAGCGCAGATGGCCCTTTGTCCACCGTAGGATTTAGATTCGGTGTCGGTGAGGGTCAAACCGTTTATATATTCTCCGTAAATATTTACATACGGCGCCTTTGTAACATTTGCAGTCTGTCCGTTACTTAACTTAATCGCAGAAGAAGCATTGTTGTCAGAGGTAGCGGTGATGCTAACGGTATCTGCTTTAGCATAAAGGTTAACCTTAACATTTGCACCGAAAGTAAGAGCAGAATTAGATTCCTCGGCATAAAGCATAATTGCGTTTTCAAAGTACCTGTTTTGGTTAACCGTAAGTGTTCCGCTGCCAACAATGGTAAGGCTTCCGCCGTAGTGGTCACCCCAAATCTTAATCTGTCCTACAGAACAGCTACCGACTACATTAATTTTAAAGTCATCACCCATAACATTTGTTTCTATTACCTTGCTTGACTTAAAATTGTTTAGGGTAAGAGTGTTTGACGCCTTATCATAGGAAATTCCCTCAGTTGTATTATAGGAAATTTCGCCATCGAAAACAGGAGTTGTTTCTGACAATGAGCCGTTTTCATTTAACCCGATCAGCGAAATATACGAAAGATAAAAATCGCCGTAGCCCCAATCAACACTACCCATAGGACCGTTTGCAGCCAACGCCGTTAACGGAAGGCTGAAAGCCAAAAGTATTGATAAAACAATAGATAAAAGCTTTTTCATAAAAATTCCCCCTTTATTATACTTTTATAATAATACGCGCAAACATTATTGTAAATAAGATTGCCAAATCAGTCATTGACAAATTGGCAATTTATATGGTAAAAGTAAATATGGGGTGATAAGAATGAAATTTAACGAAAGTCTAAACAATTATATCTTACAGCTAAATTGCAGTGCGAAGGAGCTTGCCGAGGCAAGCGGGCTTTCGCAGGCGGTTATCAGCAGATATAAAAGCGGCCAAAGAACTCCCACAACGGAAAACGTTGAAAAATTAGCCAAGGGAATTGCAACGCTTGCAGTGAAAAAAGGTATTACCTTAACTGAAGCACAGATTATATCACAGCTTCAAGGTTCTTTAATTGGCAGTGATATTTGCTCCGAAAATATGGTAAAAAATCTTAATACAATAATGACTGCCCTTGACATAAACGCAAGTGAGCTTGCAAGAGCAATAAACTATGATGCGTCTTATCTTTCAAGAATAAGGTCCGGTCAAAGAAACATCTCGGAGCCGTTGGAATTTGCTTCAAAGGCAGCATTTTACATTTCCAAGAATTACACAAATACCGAGCAAAGAGAAATAATACGGGAGCTTGCAGGCAATGGCGAGGACACAAAATTGCTGATTGAAAATTGGCTTTGCAATAATAAGGAGGAGACCCCAAACTATATTTCAAATTTTTTGGAAAAAATGAATGATTTTAACCTTGACGAGTATATTGAGGCAATCCATTTTAATGATATAAGGGTTCCGACTTTGCCGATAAATTTTCAAACCTCCAAAAATTATTTCGGTATTGAAGGTATGCGAAGGGGCGAGCTCAATTTTATGAGGTCGGCTATTTTATCTAAATCAAAGGAAGATATTTTTATGCACAACGAAATGCCCATGGCAGATATGGCAGAGGATATAGAATTTAATAAAAAATGGATGATGTCCATTGCAATGCTATTGAAAAAGGGAGTGCATCTCAACATAATTCACAATCTTGACAGACCGTGGAATGAGCTTATGCTGGGGCTTGAAGCATGGATTCCCATTTATATGACGGGGCAGGTTTCACCCTACTATATAAAGAGCACCGAAAAAGGAATATTCAGGCACATTAACTACACTTCGGGTACCGCCGCATTAAGCGGGGAATGTGTCGACGGTAAGCACACTGAAGGAAAATATTATCTTACAAAGGTACGGGAGGAGGTTGCGTATTATCAAAATCAGGCAAAAAATATTTTAAAAAAAGCAACTCCCCTGATGGAAATTTATACGCAGGAAAAAGAAAAGCAATTTTACACGTTTCTTGAAAAAGAGCTTGACGGTTATGATAAATCCTTTTTTGTTCAAGCAGAGGCGGCAAATGCCTTCAGTAATATTGAAATTCTCGTTAAGCCCGGAAAATGGGCAATTGTATCAAAAGAAAAAACGCCGAAAATTCACTTTGTAATAAGGCATCCCAAGCTTGTAAGCGCAATAGAACAATTCACTCCACCGGTAATTGAACAAAAATTTTAATAAAAAAGTGCAGTAAAAAAGGTGGCTTTCGTAATGAAAGTCACCTTTAATTTGTTGTTATTATTAAGCCATAAATCTGCGGATTACGGCTTCACAGTCTGCCTTATCCATAATCTTCGGTACAGGGTAAAGCGGATTGCCTTCCTTAAGCGCTCTTTCAACAAGAATCGGAATATCCTCTTCCTTGATGAAATCGAACTTTTCGGGAATATTCATATTCCTGTTAAGAGTTCTGATAGCCGCAATGAAGGCCTTGCCCTTGCCTGCTGTATCGAGTCCCTTGCCAATACCTACCAAGTCGGCAAGCTTTGCAAGCTGGGGATAAGCGGCGTCTGCATAATAATCAAGCACATACGGCAAAATTACTGCGTTTGCCAAGCCGTGAGGTGTTCCGTACAAGCCTCCGAGATTGTGGGCGATTGCATGAACATAGCCTACATAAGCGTGGGTAAAGGCACGGCCTGCAAGGAACGAGCCTTTAAGCATATTTTGCCTTGCTTCAATATTTTTACCGTCGTTATAGGCAGTTTCAATATTAGCAAAGATAAGCTTTGTAGCCTCCTCTGCCTCGCGGATAGTATCCTTTGTATTGCTCTTGCCTATGTATGCCTCAACAGCGTGAGTAAGTGCGTCCATACCTGTTGTTGAGGTAATATGAGGTGGCAGACCGAGAGTAAGCTCGGGGTCAAGCACTGCATATTTCGGTCTCAGGCAGGTATCGTTTATAGCGTTCTTCTCGTGAGTTTCGGGGTCTGTTACAACAGCGGCAACTGTGGTTTCGGAGCCGGTACCGGCAGTTGTAGGAACAGCGAAAAACGGCGGAAGCGCCTTGCGCACCTTAAGCTGACCGCGCATTGAACGAACGGTTTTATTAGGTCTTACAACCCTTGCACCTGCTGCTTTAGCACAGTCCATCGGAGAGCCGCCGCCAAAGGCGATAATGCCCTGACAGTTATTCTGCACATACATATCCTTACAATCCTCTATGTTAGGTATTGTGGGATTTGGCTGAACACCGTCGTAAACAACATACTCAACACCGACCTCATCAAGCTTCTCAAACATTGGGTCAAGAAGATGAAGTCCCATAAGTCCCTTATCTGTTACAACAAGAACCTTATTTACGCCCTTGCTTTTGATGAATTCAGGCAGCTTAAGAATACTGCCGGCTCCCTCTAACAGCTCAGGAGACGACCAATCCATCAAGCACATAGCAACCTTAAAGCATTTCTGATAAATTCTGTACCAGCATTTTTTAAGCGTCCAAAGCATAGTTTTTCCTCCTTCTTTTATATTTGATTTGTTTCCAAATCCTATCTATATTATTGTAACTGTTTGAAGCCTCATTTTCAAGTATTTTATAAAAATACCTTTCAATAATTTAATATTTATGCTATTATCATAATAGAATATTATCGGAGGACGATATAATGAGCGAGGATAAGGTAATCTTTTGCGGCAATGATGAAATTTTTTTGCAAAAAGAGCTTACTGAAAAAAGCAACGAAGCAAACGGCGGCGGTGCCTTTCGCATACCAAGCCTTATAAACGCGGGCAATACTCTTATTGCCGCGGCGGTTAGGCAGGTTACCGGCGATGGCTGGGGATACCTTGAGCTTGCAATAAGGCGCAGTGAGGACGGAGGAGAAAGCTGGACTCCCGTTGAAGCCGTTGCAACACCTCCCGCAAGGATGGCGGGCGCAGATTTAAAGGCCTTTCCGTCGGCATACTACCTTAATCCGTGTATGGCAAAATCACCTGACGGTGAAATTATTATGCTTGCGCAGTTTTTTCCGGAATGTAAGGATTTACAGGGCAGACAAATTACGGATAAAAAGAAAATACCCTACTCTATGTACGAGCATAAAATGCGCCCTGTTTTATACGACAGAGACGGAAAATTCTACCTTATAAAAAGCGACGGAACGGTGCTGAATAACAAGCTTAAGGAAACCCTTTACAAGGTTACCGACAGTTACGGCTCGCTATACAAGGGCGAAGCATATGTGGGTAACATATTCTTAAACGGCAAAACAGGAGTTGAAGGCGCCGAAAGCAAGCTTACCTTCGGCGCGCCCCTTAAGGCTCCCAAAAGAAGCTACATATATATGCTAAAAAGCAGTGACAAGGGCAAAAGCTGGAGCGAGCCTGTTGACATTACCTCGGACTTTTTAAATGCGGAGGACGGCGCTTTTATGAGTCTTTCCTCCGGAGCAGGACTGACTACTCAGGACGGAAGAGTTATAATGCCGCTTTACATAGACGGCAAAGAAAACATCTCTATATATACGGTTGAATGCTTTGAACACTGGCACCGTCTGACGCCGCCGCCCTATGCCTGTGACACACACGAATGGCCGGAGGTACCTCCCCCCC
>CALYNN010000078.1 GCA_945221685.1 uncultured Clostridia bacterium
AGCTGGGATGTAAGCGTAGTTTACAGCGGATCTGTGGCGGTGGCTTTCTTAAATCCATGAAGCACCGTAAACCTCAAACGCCTTTGATTCAGGATTAAGCGCGCAGGGATACTGTCCAAGGCGCATTGTGCCGCCCATATCGGTTACATCCTTTTGCTCCGGCAAAATGTCGATAACAGGGTAAGGCGTTTCGGGATTAATTTCTGCCGAGTTGGCGTCCTTCATACCCAAAACATTACGGGCAAATTCGATTATTGCAATTTGCATACCAAGGCAAATTCCAAGGTACGGAACATTGTTTTCTCTTGCATATTTGCAGGCTCTTATTTTGCCCTCAATACCTCTTGAGCCGAAGCCGCCGGGAACAAGAATTCCGTCCATATCCTTAAGGATTTCGTTAACATCAGCGTCGCCCTCAAGGCTTTCGCTGTCTATCCATTCAATATCAACGGCACTTCGAGTTTCAATTCCGCCGTGCTTCAATGCTTCGTTAACGGAAATGTATGAGTCGTGAAGCTCAACATATTTGCCAACCATACCGATTTTAACAGTGTGCTTTGGATGGCGCAGAGCGTGAAGCATAGCCTCCCAGTCCTTAAGGTTAGGCTCGCCGCATTTAATGCCAAGCTTTTTAATAACAACCTCGTCAATTCTCTGCTCCTTAAGCATCATCGGCACTGCATAGAGAATATCGCAGTTATTGTTTTCAATAACGCACTCCTTGTCAACATTGCAAAACAGCGCAACCTTGTTTTTTATTTCATCTGTCAGCGGATGCTCCGTGCGGCAAACGATAATATCGGGATGAATACCCAAGGAAAGCATTTCCTTAACAGAATGCTGAGTCGGCTTTGACTTAAGCTCGTCGGAGGCGGCAAGGTACGGAACAAGGGTAACATGAATAAACAGGCAATTTTCTCTGCCCACATCTACGGCAAACTGACGGATAGCCTCAACAAATGGCTGTGACTCAATATCACCTACGGTGCCGCCGATTTCAACAAGGCAAACATCTGCGCCTGTGTCGGCATTTCTGCCTATTGAACGCTTGATTTCGTTGGTAACATGGGGAATTATCTGAATAGTTTGTCCGCCGTAAACGCCCTTTCTTTCGTCGGTAATAACCTTCCAATAAACTCTGCCGCTGGTAAGGTTGGAGTTTTGAGAAAGGCTTTCATCAATAAATCTTTCGTAGTGGCCTAAATCAAGGTCGGTTTCCGCGCCGTCATCGGTAACGAATACTTCACCGTGCTGAACAGGATTCATTGTTCCGGGGTCAACATTCAAATACGGGTCAAGCTTTTGAGCCGTAATCTTAAGTCCCCTTGCCTTTAGCAATCTGCCCAAGGACGCGGCAGTAATACCCTTGCCCAGTCCCGACACAACGCCGCCGGTGATAAAAATATATTTCGTATTCATAATCAAACCTCCCTAAAGGCGCAACGCGCCCCTAATTTATCTTAAAAGCTTAAATTGTTTTTTTATCTGTAACTGCGGTGCAGCTAACTCTTACGCCAAGCTTTTTCAACAGACTTTCATCAACAGGAGAAAGGAGAATTGACGAGTGCATTTCGCATTTATCAAGCTTTGAAAGCTGCTCAAGGGCAAGCCTTGCATTGCTGTCATTAACAGCAGAAACGGAAAGCGCCACCAGCACCTCGTCGGTATGAAGCCGTGGATTTTTGCTTCTTAGGTGCTTTGTTTTAAGCTCCTGAACAGGCTTGATAACCTGGGGCGAAATCAGCAGAGTATCGTCGTCTATTCCTCCCAAATGCTTAAGTGCGTTAAGAAGCATTGCAGAGGCGCAG
The DNA here is from genome assembly GCA_945221685.1 of uncultured Clostridia bacterium. GTDB lineage: Bacteria > Bacillota > Clostridia > Oscillospirales > Acutalibacteraceae > Eubacterium_R. The sequence continues at coordinate 1,809 of CALYNN010000078.1, forward strand.
CCTAAAAGATTAGAGGTTTTGCCGGTAACAATGCAACCGTCGCCAAGCTCAACGGCGGCGGCAGGCAATCCCGTACTCTCTGCAAGCTCGTTTGCCACCCTTGCACAAGGGCGGTCATCGGCACTGAGCCCTGCGTTATTCATCAAAAGCTCAAGCTTATATATTTCTTCCTTATTGTTTTTGCCTCGCAGGCTTTCACAGCAGGCGGTGTAGTACCGTCTTATTATCTCCTGCTTTGAGGCGTCGCATACGGCGTCGTCGTCAATAATGCAGAAGCCTGCCATATTCACGCCCATATCGGTTGGCGACTTATACGGACAGCTTCCGTAAATCTTATCAAAGGTGGCTTTCAGCACAGGAAAAATTTCCACATCTCTGTTGTAGTTAACGGTGGTTTTTCCGTATGCCTCAAGGTGCCACGGGTCTATCATATTAACATCGTTAAGGTCGGCGGTTGCCGCCTCATATGCAATGTTAACAGGGTGGTTAAGAGGAATATTCCAAATAGGAAAGGTTTCAAATTTTGCATAGCCTGCTTTAATTCCCCGCTTATTTTCGTGGTAAAGCTGTGAAAGGCAGGTTGCCATTTTGCCGCTTCCCGGTCCGGGTGCGGTAATAACAACAAGCTCGCGGCTTGTTTCGATATAATCGTTTTTGCCGTAGCCCTCATCGCTGACAATGTGGTTAATATTTGCCGGATAGCCGTCAATAAGATAATGGCGGTAGGAAGGAATTCCGGCCTCCTTAAGCCGTGCCTCAAAGGCGGTTACTCTCGGCGAGGGCGCGTACTTGGTAAGCACAACGCTTCCTACAAAAAGACCACGCTCCCTAAAGGCGCTAATAAGCCTGAAAACATCTGCGTCATAGGTAATGCCCAAATCGCCGCGAACCTTATTTTTTTCAATATCCTCGGCACTGATTACAATAACTATTTCCGCCCTGTCCTTAAGCTGAAGCAGCATTTGCAGCTTGCTGTCGGGCTGAAACCCGGGAAGCACTCTTGAAGCGTGGTAATCGTCAAAAAGCTTGCCGCCGAATTCAAGATAAAGCTTGCCGCCGAACTCGTTTATCCTTTCGTTAATTCTGCCCGACTGCAAGGAAAGATACTTGTCGTTATCAAAACCTGTTTTAAACATATTTCTTCTTATGCGGCTTTAGCGAAAAAGCCGCACCCCTCTCTCTCAAAAAACAAAAAACGGCTGCACATAATTGTACAACCGTCTGTACTTACATATTATACAGTAAAAATACTTCTAAATCAATAGTAAATACAAATTATTTGTTTATTTATTGCGATAGATTATTGCTTCTCTTTCGGGACCGTTGCTTACCATGGTAATCGGATAGCCAAGCTCCTTTTCGATAAATTCAACATAATCCCTTGTTTCCTGCGGCAGCTCGTCGTAATTTCTTATTCCTCTGATGTCGCAGTGCCAGCCCTTCATTGTTTTAAGCACAGGCTTGCATTTTTTGAGAATTGGAGTTGTGGGGAAATCCTGAATAACCTTGCCGTCAACCTCGTAGCCAACGCAGATTTTAATTTCCTCAAGGTATGAAAGGCAGTCGAGAGCAGTCATAACAACCTGAGTTGCACCCTGACAGGCAACGCCGTAGCGAGTGGCAACGCAGTCAAACCAGCCTACTCTTCTGGGTCTACCGGTTGTTGCGCCGAACTCACCCTTATCACCGCCGTGAATACGAAGCTCCTGCGCCTCATCCTCGTCAAGAATTTCCGAAACAAATTCGCCTGCGCCCACCGCCGAGGAATATGCCTTTGTAACAACAACAATATCCTCAATAGCGTGGGGCGGAATTCCTGCGCCTACTGCACCGTAGCCGGCAAGTGTTGAAGACGAGGTTACCATAGGATAAATACCGAAGTCGGGGTCCTTAAGGGTTCCAAGCTGGCCCTCAAGCAAAATGTTTTTGCCCTCTTTAATTGCGTTCATAAGGTATGTGTGGGTGTCGCAAACATAGGGAGCGATTTTATCTCTGTATTCAATACAGGTTTTGTAAAGCTCATCCTCATCAAGAAGGGGCTTGTTGTAAACATATTTTAAGGTCAGGTTTTTAAGGGTGCAGATATTTTTTATCTTTGCCTTAAGAGTTTCGTCGTCAAAAAGCTCGTTAACCTGAATACCGATTTTTGCATACTTATCGCTGAAGAAGGGAGCAATACCGCTTTTCGTTGAGCCGAAAGCGTTTTTGCCAAGCCTTTCCTCCTCATATTCATCAAGAAGAATATGATAAGGCATAAGAATTTGCGCTCTTTCGCTTACAAGCAAGTTCGGATTAAGTCCTGCCTTTTTAACATCCTCAAGCTCGTTGAAAAACTTGTTAATGTCAAGTGCAACGCCGTTGCCTATAATGCAGGTGGTGTGGTCGTAGCAAACGCCCGACGGCATAAGATGAAACGCAAATCTGCCGTGCTCGTTAATAATTGTATGACCGGCATTTGCTCCGCCCTGAAAGCGAATAACAATATCGCTTTGACCGGCAAACATATCTGTAATTTTACCCTTGCCCTCGTCGCCCCAATTGGCGCCAACAATAGCTCTTACCATTTTAATTCTCCTATATTATGTAATATAAATCAGCGCGTTCACGGATTACCCGCGGCACATATTTAATTATATTATACGCCGCAATTAATGTCAATGAATTTTATTGCCGTATTTTATGGCTTTTAGCCGCGTAAATTTAGTTATAATCATTGTTGCGAAGGCGGTTTATTTATGATATTATAATATAAATAGGTGTGGAGGTATAAGGATGAAGATATATAATGTTATGCAATACGGCGCAAAGGGTGACGGAAAAACCAACGACGCCTTTGCAATTCAGCACGCTATTGACGATTGCAGTAAAAACGGCGGCGGTCAGGTTGTTTTGCCCTCAGGCAGAGTGTTTTACAGCGACTCTATCCGCCTTAAAGCAAATGTTGATTTGCATATCCAAAAGGGTGCTTCCATTAAAGCCACCTCAAATATAGACGGCTACATTCGCCCCAACAAGCTGATAAACGACCCGAAAACAGCTCTTATAGGCAATCCGGTAACAGGCAAGCCCAGCTTTGTATTTATTTATGCCTTTGAGGCGGATAACTGCACAATCAGCGGCGAGGGAACTATTGACGCCAACGGCCACGCCTTTGTTCAGCGCAAGGACCGATATTATGTTACCGGCGATTTTTATCCCCGTCCCACCGTTATTTATGTTGAAAAAAGCAACCACATAACCTTTAAGGATTTTACGGTTGTTGACGCTCCCTTCTGGACTCTCCATCCGGCAGGCTGTGACGATGTGCTGATAGATAAAATCAGAATATTAAATGACCTTGATGTTGCAAACAGCGACGGTATAGACCCCGACCACTGCTCAAATGTACGGATTTTAGGTTGTCATGTGCAGTGCGCCGACGATTGCATTTGTCTTAAGGCATCAAAGGGCAACAGCGAATACGGCCCCTGCGAAAACATAATTATTGACGGCTGCACCCTTATATCTACCTCTGCGGCAATAAAAATCGGCACCGAGGGCGTGGGCGATTTTAAAAATGTTATTGTGTCAAACTGCGTAATCAGCCGTTCAAATAGAGGTCTTTCAATTCAAATCCGCGACGGAGGCTGTGTTGAAAATGTTACCTACCAAAATATTATTATTGAAACAAGGCGCTTTTGCCCTGACTGGTGGGGCACCGCAGAGCCTATTGTTATAACCACCTTTAACCGCGACGAAAACACAAAAAGCGGAACAATCAAAAATGTTCGCTTCTTTAATGTTACTGCCAAGGGTGAAAACGGCGTACTTATTCACGGCAATGCCGAAAATATTATTGAAGATATTACCTTTGAAAACTGCCGCATAGAGCTGACAAAAACAAGCAAATGGCAGTGCGGTCTTTATGATTTGCGCCCCTGCCTTGATTACGGAGTAGAGGCATACGACAACTCGGCTTTCTTTATTAGGTACGCAAAAAATATTACGATAGAAAAAACGAAAGCCTGCTGGGGTGAGCTTTGCAGCAGCTACAAGCATGCCATCGACGCGGAAAATGTTGAAAATCTTTCCCTTATCCGCTTTAGCGGAAAGGCAGTAAGCGAGGATATTTGCGATTATAAATTTAACAACGTAAGCATAGCGGAGGAATAAAAATGGTAGAATTAAAGGGCTACAAGGTTAACAAGCTTGAAATTGAAAACAGGGTCAAGCCCGGCGTTCAGCTTAAGCTTAAAAATCAGGTAAAGTATAATGTTAATTATCTTAACGACAACAAAACCTGCATAGGTATTCTTGAATTTAAAATTGCCGACGAGGAAATGAATCCCTTTGAGCTTAAGGTTGAAATGGCGGCGGAGTTTACATTTTCTCCCGACGACGATAAGGCGGATATTCACACCGCATCCTTTGACCAAATGTTTCCGTTTCTTCGGCAGATTATTCACTCGGCAACCTCGTTTACCGGTATGCCGGGACTGCTTATTCCCATTATGCACCTAAACAAAAATACAGTGCAGATAAAAAATTCTCCTCAAAGCAACGAAAGCTCTCCGCTGAATTGAGGTAATAGGATAGAAAAACAACCGCACAGGTAAATCAAAGCCTGTGCGGTTGTTGCTTTATACGCTTAATTAATGATTAGTGAAGCGGCTTAATTCTGTAAACCGCTACGCCGTGCTTTTGGATAACTGCCGAAGCCGTATCCGACACGGTGCGCTCATCGGTCCACAGGTCGTGGATTTCAAAGCCCTTGGCACCCGAAAGGTCAAGGTATTCATTATCCCTAAGGGTATTAATATCAAAGCTGATATTCTTTGACTTTGCGCCCTTGTTAAGAATACAGAGCGCCGCGTCGCCGTTTGCAAGGGGACGAACGAGAACATCTGTTGAAAGGCTTCTTTGAATTCTGTGAGCCGCCTTGCCCAAAGGGTCTTGGTCAATAGCTATAAGCTGGCGGTTGGTAACAATTTTAAGGGTGCTGTTGCCGTCAACGCAGTTGTTGTTGCCGTCAACAAATTTTCTTATATCGTTGCCAAGCATAAGAGGAGCCGCCATCATACACCAAAGAGAAAAGTGTGCCTTGTTTTCTGCCTCGGTCAGCTTGCCGTTGCCTACCTCAAGCATATCGGGGTCGTTCCAGCCGCCGGGCTTAGAGGTTTTGCACTTGTTAATGGTGTAGTTATAAAGCGCCATAATGCTTTGCCAATTTGGTAAAATATCGTGGGTGGTGCGCCACATATTTCCTGCCTTTGCGCCCCAATCCCAAGGGCAAGCGGTGCCCCTGTCACTTATACACATCTGACGCTGCCGACGATCTTACGCGTGTAGATCTCGG
>CALYNN010000079.1 GCA_945221685.1 uncultured Clostridia bacterium
ACGACATCATGCCTAGTCTCGTGGGCTCGGAGATGTGTATAAGAGACAGTTCCTTCTTTGTTGTAATTTCCTTTGTAGTCTTTTCCGTTGTTCTTTCAGTTGTGTAGTCGGTGTACTGCCCCGGCTCCTGAACGGTGGTAGAAGCGGTTGTGCTTTCTGTTGACGCTGTGGTTTCCCTGTCCTTTGATTTGCCTTGTGATATAATAATTACAGAGGCAATAATTGCTATAAGCACAACTGCGAGTATTGCTATTACTATAATGTTTTTATTGTCTGACGGTTTTTTTTGCGGCTCCTTTCCGGTGCCGTTTTTTCTTGTGGGCTCATCTTCTTTATCCTTAATCGCGCCGAAGGTCATTGTTGCTCCGTTATCATTCGATTGGGCAATTTCGTTTTCGTCATAAAGCGGCGAGCCGCAGTTTTCGCATATATATCTGTTGTCGTCGTTTTCTGTTCCGCAATTCTTACATCTCATAATTTAACTGCTCCTTGTAATATAATTAGTGATAAATATTTATTTATAATCAAATAAATTATATCACCTTTTGTATAAAATCTCAATAAAAATAACAACTTTGCGAAATAAAATTGTATAATTTTAAAATTTCTATTGACTTTTTTGCGAATTTAATATAAATTTTATATGTAATGTTTTAATCAAAACAAAGTACAATGTACAAATTCGAAAGGGGAACCCTAAAAATGAACAAATATGTTAAGAGAGGTTTTTGCCTCGTATTAGCGGCAGGTCTCATTGCTACCTCTTTTGCAGGCTGCAAAAAGATTAACTATGTAACCGAAGGCGCTATTCAGGCTATTCATGAAATCAAAGACGGAAGCTGGCTTGAAGCAGGCGATGAAGGCGCTGCTACAGGCGACGAGGATGTAAGCGTTCTTGAAAAGAGCTTTGAGCCTAATACATACGGCGGAATTGAATTCAAGTCAATCGAGGATGTTGTTAATTTCTATGTTGATGCTTATGACTACTCAAAGACCTTGATGGCTCAGTATAAGGATAAAGACGGCAAGACACAGACCTTCTATAAGCTTCTTGGTGAAGAAGACCTTCAGGTTGACCATATTTTGATTGACGGTTCATCAAATGCTGTTATCAATAACCTTGTACCCGGTATTGTAGGCAACTTATATAAACCCGGTCTTAACGGTCTTGTTCCAAGTACAAACAGAGACCCTGCTCTCGATACTGACGAGTGGGACGGCAACGGCGAATCTCTCCAAACAAGCCGTCTTGTTCCCGAAGATATTCTTGATGCAAATGTTACCGACAACGGCGACGGAACAATCACCATTCAGCTTCAGCCTAAGGCAGTTAATATGAGTATTCCGGGTAAGGACGCACAGGGCCATGTATTCCAGTCACTTGGTGCTATTGATTCTACCGTTGACAAAATTGAGGCATTGTCTTGGTCAACAGGTACAACAGCCGACAACTGTAAGGTTAACTACAAGGGCGGCGTTGCTACCGTAACAATCGATACCAAAACAAAGGAAATCGTTAAGGCTGACTATGTTATGATTGCTCAGGTTTCCGTTACTCACGCAAACATTGCAGTTATTAAGGATAAGAGTGCAAGCCTTGATGTTACAATGAAGTGGTCATTCCCTGCTTCTGACGACTATCTTATGAAGAGCAAGGGCGTAACAAGGGCGTAACTCTTATCGGCTAATTTATAAAGTCTATTGATTTATCAAAGCAGCTTCGCTTTTGCGGAGCTGCTTTTTTGAACATTTTGTTATATTTTTCGTATTATCTTGCACAACGGCAATATATACTGTATAATAAAGCAACAGCGTGCTGAAGCGCTGAAAGATAAGGAGAATTACTATGAGCGAAAAAATACCTAATATGGATTATGATGCCGACGAAGTAATTAACGAATTTAAAGAAAAAATTAAGTGGCCTAAAAAGGAAGAGGTTAATGTTGTTGTTGCCCCTTCAAAGGTGCCCCTTCGTGTTTTTCTTTCTTTGCTGATTACTGTTATCGGCGGCGGAATTGCATACTATATGATGCTTCCTGCGCTTAATATTCACGACAGCCAGCTTTACACATTTTTAATTTTGCTAGTGGCAATTTTTATGGTTGCCTTTTCTGTGCTTTGCAGGGCAAATAAAATAGTGGAACGCCGTGAGTATGTTAAGAAAAAATCACTTGTGCCGATAATTATTGTTGCTGTTATAGCAGTTGTTATGGTAGTGGGATATCTTACCGGAATAACACTTTTCAGAGCAAATTCATACAGTAATCTTATGACTGTAACCGAATCCGATTTTGAAACGGACTTTGCCGATATAAGCTACGACGAGGTGCCAAGACTTGATGCCATTACGGCTAAAAACCTTGCAGACCAGCAGCTCGGCTCCCTTTCCGAGTACAAGAGCCAGTATGTTGTATCGGGCAACTCAACTCAAATAAATGTTAAAAACTCACCTGTCAGGGTTGCTTATCTTGAGTATGAGGATTTCTTTAAGTGGATTAACAATACAAAGGACGGCTTGCCGGCATATATGTATATTGACCTTGTAAGCCAAAAGGTAAAGGCCGTTAATTGCGTTGAGCAGTTTGGCTCGGGCATTAAATATTCGCCCACAGAGCTGTTTAACGAAAAGCTTGTTCGCCACCTTCGTTTTCAATATCCTACTTATCTTATGGACGCGTCAAACTTTGAAATTAATGACGACGGCTATCCCTATTGGATTACACCTGTACTTGATAAAACAATCGGCCTTTTCGGCGGTACTGATGTTAAGGGTGCAATTATTACCGACGCCCTTACAGGTGAAAGCTCCTACTATGATATTGAGCAGATTAAAACCGATAAGTCTTTAAGCTGGATTGATGTTGTTTATAGCGAAAGACTTATTCTTGAGCAGTATAACTACCACGGCAAGCTTAAAAACGGCTTTTGGAACTCAATTATTTTCCAAAACGATGTTAACATTGCTTCAAACGGAAACGGTAATATTGCTATGGACGATGATGTGTGGGTATATACAGGAGTAACCTCTGCCGCCGCAGATACCTCTAACTTCGGCTTTATTCTCTGCAATCAGAGAACAAAGGAAACAAGGTATTATCAAAACGCAGGCGCAATGGAGGAGTCGGCTCAGCAGTCTGCAAGAGATGCAGTTCAAAACTACGGCTACGAAGCTACCTTCCCGATTTTGCTTGGCGTTGACGGAAATCCAACCTACTTTATGTCGCTCTACGGTGCAAGCAATACCGTAAAGGGATATGCCTTTGTAAATCTTGAAGATAAAACCGTTGTAGGCACGGGACTTCTTGATGTGGCAAAGAGTGATGCAAAAGCCCTTAACAAAGCTCTTGAAAGCTATATTGACGCTCTTACGGCAAAGGGTGACAATGTGAATAAAGATGATGTTATGGTTGACGATGATGATATTATCAGCGCCGATAATAACGCATCAGCCGATAAAAATACACAGGATTCTACAAAGCCTGAAAAAATTACAGGCGCCGTTGAAGAAATTAAGACCTCTGTTAACGACGGTAATACGGTTTATTACCTTAAGATAAACGGAAAGTATTACTACATTAAGGTAACCGATTGTATGGAGGTACTGCTTGTTGCAAAGGGCGATAAGGTTACAGTTGAGTTTGAAAAGTCAGACGAAACATTTATTCCTGCCCTTTCGGTTGAAAGATAACAAATAATAGATAATTAAAGGCTGTCTTCGGTAGAACCGCAGGCAGCCTTAATATTTTGTATTCAGTTGCTTCAAGTGAATTATTCACTCCTTGAAGCAATTTTTTTATCGTGAATTTTTCTGGCAATATATACGCAGGGCGTGTCAAGTAAGCTGGTGAAAACATAAATAATGTAGCTTGAAAAGAAAATGGAAACAAGGGTTTTAAAATCGTATGTTCCCCAAAATGCAAACAATGTAAACAAAAGAGTGTTAACAATTTGGCTGATAAGGGTTGAACCGTTGTTTCTCAGCCATAAAAATTTGCGCTTGCTTTTAAATCGTTTTTCAGTAAATGCCCACCATTTGTGGTAAAGCCAAACATCGAAAAGCTGACTTATAGCATAAACCACGAGCGATGCAATAATCATACGCGGAGTTGTTGAAAAAATGGCTTTAACCGAGCCAAATATCAAATCATTTTCCGACGGTGTATATAACAACCAGCTTTGCGAAAGCAGCAGGAAAAACAGTGAGGAAAACGCTCCGAGCCATACCGCCTTGTTTGCTTCCTTTTTGCCCTCACATTCCGAGAGAATATCGGTAACAAGAAAGGTTGAAGCAAATAAAACATTTCCCAGTGTTTGCTCCATATTAAAGGCGTTTATTAAAATAACAACCTCAATATTTGCAAGAATTGTTGCAACGGCGGAAACGCAGTAAAGTCCTGTTTTGCCGAAGAATTTGTACGCAAGCAGAACTGTTGAAAATATAAATACTACCGAGCCTGCCAAAAGTAATTCGTTAATCATATCAGTCACCTACCCCAAAATCAGTATTGCTTAGCAAAATATCTACCCTGTTGTTATCCTTATAGACAGGGTACAGATGCTTTATGAATTTTTCAATTACATCGGTATCGGGAACAACAGTCGTAGAGTTTTTGCACATTATATTTATGCAAATTCTCTCAAAATGCTTTAGACCAAGCTCAATATCTCTTTGCATACCTGCCTCGGTTTGTCCGCTTATTCCGAAAAGAAAATTTGCCTCGTCAAAGCCTTGTGCGATTATTTCGGGTGATGCTTCGTCAATTCCTTTTTTTAAAACCTTTTCCCTGAAATCGTAGTCAAAGGTTTCAATCCCCAGCTTAATTTTTAGGTCAAAATCATCGAAATCCTTTCGAAGCCGTGGGATTCGGTCTTTGTAAATATAGTGGCTTTCAAAGTGAATGGTGGTTATGCCCTTCTCTTTGCAAACCCTCTTAATCAACCTAAGCGTTTCGTTGTCAAGCTCAAAAACCGAGCCGCTGTTGATTATTTCAATATTTTTATACTCTCCGCTAACTCTTTCAAGTACGGTCCTGTTAATATTAAAATTTTCTCGGCAGTCTGCACTGCTATCGGTGTGGTAGTCGCAAAAGCTGCATTTTTTGTAGGCGCAGCCTCTGCCGCGAAGAAGAATTATTTCCCGCGGATTTTTTTCTTTAATTACGCTGTATCTTTCCATAATATTTTGCCGATAAAAAAAGCGCCCAAGGGGCGCAATACGGCAATAGCCTTTCCCTTAGTTTTGATTGATAAAAGCCTATCAGCATTATCAGGCAGGATGGTTTCGAACTGCCTTAAAAGTATTATAGCACATAATTACGGTTTGTCAACGGCATTTGCAAAGCTCTTTTTTGAGCCTATGTCAAGAACAATAACAAAGCAGCCCGCTATCAGCAACAGGGATAACGGTATATTTGCACTTGTAAGGCTGACCTGCCTGCTGCTTAAATCTGCAAAAACCGCAGTCTCAATGGGAAATACAATAAGAAAAAGCCTTGCCGCACCGTATGATAACAGGGAGCATATCACTCTAAACATTAAAAAGTCAAGATATTTCATTTTAATTTGGCTGAGTGTTTTGGTAAGCTGAAGATGTATGCAGACTCCTCCAAAGGATAAAAGTGCGGCGGTGAAGGGAATACTGAAGCCGACCTTGCATAATCCCCCGGTAATCTCCAGCAGAGGCAGTAGGAAATCGGGAATATTAATTATGTTGCTTACTGCCGAAAAAATAACAATGTAGGCGGTAATGCTCAAAACAGAATTTACCGCTCCGCTTACCGCGCTGTTCAATGCGTCGCCAAAGGGCAGGGGAGAGGAAAAATAATAGTATTCGTACCTGTCTCTTTTTTCGGTAAATGATAATATAATGCCAACGAAAACCGCACTGATGATATTTGAAAAAAACAGTATAAGACCTGCCCGGATATTATTCAGCACAGCACTTCCTATTGCGGTGATTATAAATCCGCAACCGCCGCAGAAATTAAATCGCATAAGCCGCCGTGCCTGCTTTTCGTCAATTTCTCCGTTTTTGTAAAGCTCCTCAGTTAGAACCGCACCGGTGGGATAGCCTCCCGTCAGTCCGAAAATTATTGCCGCAGAGCAGGAGGCAGGAAGATTAAAAAGCCTGTGGGTTACGGCTCCTGCGGCTTTAGATAAAAGCGCGCCTGCACCTGTTTTCATTATTGTTAAAAATATTATCAGCAATGGCAAAAGGCTGGGCAAAACAGTGCTTTCGGCAAGGGCAAGTCCCTTTGAGGCGCCCTCCCTTGCAAGAGGCGAAAATGCTACAAGGCACAGGGCGGTGCCGCCTAAAATCAGCAGTGTAAAATAATCAATTGCTTTAAGCTCTCCCTTTTTCACGCTATCACCTACTAAATAATGGTATGAAAAAAGCAGATAAAAAATGCCGCCGCGCTGAAAGTATAATTACAAATAAAAAATCCTCTCGAGCAGTTATTCACTGTTCGAGAGGAAAAAGGGGAAATGCTTTGAAAGCTTAGTTGAAGGTAAATTCTCCGTCCTTAAAATCAACGGTGCATTTGTCGCTGATTTTGTTTTCGAGCAAAAGCTCGCTTAACGGGTCTTCAAGCTTTGTTTGAATTGCTCGGCGAAGCGGTCTTGCTCCGTAAACCTTGTCGAAGCCTGCGTCTGCAATGGCCGAAACTGCCGCATCTGTAAACTCAATGCTCTTGTCAAGCTCTGCCATACGGGCGGAAAGGCTTTTAAGCATATTTCTTGCAATAAGCTCAATATCTTCCTTTTCAAGCTGATTGAACACGATGATTTCGTCAACACGGTTAAGAAACTCCGGCTTAAATGTTGCCTTTAAATCTGCCATAACCAGCTTTTCAATATCGGCGTTTTCATCTTTTTCGCCGCCGAAGCCTAATGCGGATTTCGGGTCGGTAATTTTAGCCGCGCCAACATTTGATGTCATTATAATTACGGAATTCTTGAAGCTTACTTTTCTGCCCTGAGAGTCGGTGAGCACACCGTCCTCAAGTATCTGCAAAAGCATATTAAATACATCGGGGTGAGCCTTTTCAATCTCGTCAAACAATACTATTGAATAAGGCTTTCTTCTGATTTTCTCCGTAAGCTGACCGCCCTCGTCAAAGCCGACATATCCGGGAGGTG
>CALYNN010000080.1 GCA_945221685.1 uncultured Clostridia bacterium
GATCTACCCGCGTAAGATCGTCGGCAGCGTCAGATGTGTATAAGAGACAGAGATTTTTGCGCCTGTTTCCTTAAGCTCTTGGGGGAACTCCGTTCCGTCGCAGTCGCGGATTGCGTCTGCGCCCCACTCACCCATTATTTCAAGTGTTTCCTTAACAACATCTGTGTCGGTAGGAATTGTTACTCTGCCTTTGATTTTTTCCATAAATATGTACCTCGGTAGTTTAGTAGTTTATTTGCTTGATAATTCTGTTATCACATTGTCCTTTAAGGTTATTTTTCCGTTTTTCATTTTTCTTCTCAAAAGGGGAACGCCCTTGCGAATGTAAAAATGATTTTCAGCCACAAATGAGTCGGGATTTTTTACAGGACTGATAATTCCGCCCAAATCGTCGTAGCTAATATTATAGGTAAAGGTGTTGTGAATTGCCTCCTGCATACAAAACATAATACAGCCGCCCTCATTTTGTCTGCTGTAATTGTATTGGTAAACAGTGCCGTCGCCTGAGTCGGCATCGTATGCCATACCGTCCTGATTAAGCCGTGTGTCGTGCACCTCGTTATACCTGAACATAGCATCCTTGCATTTCCACGGCCATATTGCCGCCGCAACCTTGCCCATACGCTTCTTGGGATAACGGTAAATGCGGTCGTTCATTTCTGAGGCGCAGGAATCTGCCGTGTTATGCTCAACCAAAGGCCTTAAGGCGTACATAGGAGTAATGGCGTCGCCGCCGGCAAACTTAACATAATTATTTCTCATCAAAATATTTTCGTTTCCGTATTTTTTGAAGGTATCCTCGTTAAGCTCTGCTCCCTTAAATTTAGCATGGCAGTATGAGTAGCCAACTGCAATTCCCCACCTGCTGACATTTATTACAACGCAGTCCTCAACGGTAACTCCGTCGTATCTTGAAACACCGGTGGAGTCCTGGTCATCGGGCTTAAAGGAGGTCATATATATTCCTCCGTTATTCATATGCTTATTATACACATTGCCGTTAACATCGTGAATGTAAAGATTTTTTAAGGTGATGTTGTGCAGGGTGCCTCTGTTTTTTGATACTGCCGCAACGCCCGTGCGGTCTGTTTTGTAGGGGGCGGAGTAGCTTTCGGCGTCGGTATATTCCTCTGCGTTTGTAATTTCTATATCGTGTATCAAAATATTTTCCGTGTCATAAAGCAAAATTGCCGAGGAAACATCTCCCTTGTAAATATGACCGGGGGAGTCAAGGGACAATCCGTAATCCTGATACCACATACCTTTTCCGTCGGCTTCAATTCGCGGCATAGCTTTTCCTTCGCCGTAGGCGCCGATTTCAATCAGCTCTTTTTCGTAATCACCGCAGTTTTTGATGTGAAGATACTGACCGCTGAAAACAGAGCCTTTTTCAAGCAATACCTTGTCGCCGGGGCAAAGAGATATTTCGTTGATTTTGTCAAGAGAAGCAAAGGGGGAGTCGGGAGTAAGTCCGCTGTTTTTGTCGTTACCTGTCAGCGAGCTGACATAATATATTGTTGATTTCATTTTCGTATTCCTCCTCTCTTATCCTTTTTTTGATTATAATTTCAACCTCTTTATATCTAAAGCGGTCGCCGTTATATCTTGTAAATAAATCCTTGTTGCTTTTGTAGAAGAATTTTGTATCTTTTTTTGTAATATCTCTGTAGCTGTAGTGCTTTTCTATTCCGTCCCTTTCCGAAGCAAAGTCAAGCTTAAACTTCGTCAGCTCGTGCTGTAGGTATGCAGTAAAGGAAAAATGCGTTAAGCCGTAAACGGTCTCGCCGTTTTTTAACTGCTCCTGTCGTTTTGTGTTTTCGTTTTCGCATCTTTCCTGCACCGCCTCAAGACTGTCGTCATCAATAAGCCCAAGCCTTTTTGCAAAAATAAGACACGCTTTGGTGTACTGCTCTTCCTTTTGATTTGCAAAATAAATTGTGTTCATATCCGTTCTCTCCGCAATTATTTTGGTGGTCATATATGAATTAATTAAAATCCATACAGACTCTAACTATATAATACTTTTTTTACAAATATAATGCAAGCATATTTTTAATTAAGAAATATAGTTTTAGGTGTTGACTGCGAATTACCAATTACTGTATAATATATTGGAATTCTAAAGCAAAGGCAGTGTTATTATGAATATCGATGTGGCTGTAAAGGCATTGGCGGAATATGCGCTTAGTAACGGTTTAATAGAAAAAGAGGACTTTATTTTTACTGTAAATCAGATTTGTCAGTTGCTTAAAAAGGATACCTTTGAGGATTGCGAAGCAGTCGGTGATTATCCCCTTGAGGAAATTCTCGGCGGCATACTTGATTACGCAGTTGAGAACTCTCTTTGCGAGGACAGTGTTGTTTACCGTGACCTATTTGATACAATGGTTATGGGAGCCGTTACTCCAAAGCCATCGCAGGTGATTAAAAAATTCAACGAGGAATATGAAAAATCACCCAAGGCGGCAACTGATTTTTACTATAATTTCAGCCGTAAAACCGATTATATAAGGGATTACAGAATAAAAAACGATATTAAGTGGGTAACATCGAATGAGTACGGAGATATTGATATTACCGTAAATCTTTCGAAGCCTGAAAAGGACCCCAAGGCTATTGCCGCCGCATTAACAATGAAGCAAAGCGCTTACCCAAAATGTCAGCTCTGCAAGGAAAACGAGGGCTACTGCGGCAGGGTTAATCATCCTGCAAGGCAAAATCATAGGATAATTCCAATTAATCTCGCAGACAGTGATTTTTATCTTCAGTATTCGCCGTATGTTTACTACAATGAGCATTGCATTGTGTTCAACAGCGAGCATATCCCTATGACTATTAATAAGTCGGCATTTGAAAAGCTTTTTGCTTTTGTTGAAAAATTCCCTCATTACTTTGTAGGCTCAAATGCAGACCTGCCGATAGTCGGCGGCTCAATATTGACTCACGAGCATTTTCAGGGCGGCTGCTATGATTTTGCAATGGCAAAGGCTCCTGTTGAAGCTGCCTTTACCTTTAAAGGCTATGAGGATGTTGATGCCGGTATTGTAAAATGGCCTATGAGCGTTATCCGTCTTTCCTGTGAAAACAGCGCAAGGCTTGTTGAGCTGTCTGATAAGATACTGCAAAAATGGCGCGGATATACAGACGAGGAAGCCTTTATTTACGCCCAAACCGACGGAACTCCCCATAACACAATTACTCCTATTGCCCGTTTCAGAAACGGCAAGTTTGAGATTGACCTTGTCTTGAGAAACAATATTACCACCGATGAATATTCCTTGGGCGTTTATCATCCTCAACCCGAGTATCACCACATCAAAAAAGAAAATATCGGTCTGATAGAGGTAATGGGCCTTGCCGTTTTGCCCTCAAGATTAAAAAATGAAATCGCTTTGCTTAAGGAGGCAATGCTAAACGGAAGCGATATTTCTGCCGATGAAAGAATTGCAAAGCATAAGGAATGGGCAGATATGATAATGAGCAAATATACCGTAACACCCGAAAACTGCGAGGATATTATTAAACAGGAAATCGGCGCCGTGTTTACTGCAATTCTTGAGCAGTGCGGTGTTTTCTCCCGTACCGACGAGGGCAAGGCTCAATTCTTAAGGTTTATGAAATCCGTATAAATATTGTTGATATATTAGAAAGGTGCAGAATATCACTGCACCTTTTCTGTTTTGATTATGATAATTTACCGATAAACTCGACAATATTTCGATATTCGGTTAAACTTTACAAAATCGTGAATTTTATGTTGATATAATTAATAAAACTTGATATACTTAAAATTGGTAAAAATTTAACAATCTTTGTAAAATGAGGTTAAAAAGATGGAGAAAAAAGCAAAAATTATTGCAGTTGCAGGAAAGGGCGGAGTAGGCAAAACATCTGTTTGTGCAACTATTGTAAAGCTTCTTGTTGAAAAATATCCCGACAAGCGTATTCTTGCAATAGACGCCGACCCTGCCGTTGGTTTATCAACTGCACTCGGAATTGATGTTAAGCTGACTATTGACGACATCAGAAAGGAAATTGTTGAAACCGTTGAAGACGGTCAAACAAAGGCGGCTATTGAGCTTTTAGGCGACGCAAGATATAAAATATTTGACGCTCTTGTTGAAAAAGACGGCTTTGCCTTTATTGCCGTTGGCAGACCTGAAAGCGCAGGCTGTTACTGCAAAATTAATTCCTATCTCAAAGAGGTTATAAGCCTTATTTCAAATGATTTTGATTATGTTGTAATCGACGGCGAGGCAGGCATTGAGCAGATTAACCGTCGTGTTATGGAAAAGGTTACTCATCTTTTGCTTATTACAGACGCCAGCAAAAAGGGAACGCAGGTTATATCAACTATTAAAAGCGTTGCCGACGAGCTTGTTATGTATGAAAAAATCGGCGCAATAGTCAACAGAATACCGGATGAAAGCGTCATTAAGTTCATTAACATAAAAGGGGTTCCTGTTTTGTCGTATATACCGTCCGACTCAAGCCTGGCGGTATTTGATATTGAGGGTAAAAATATTATGAATTTACCCGAAAATTCAAATATTGTATGCGGTGTAAATCAGGCACTTAAAAAAATAGACATTCTCTGATTTTAGGAGGTACCATGAAAGATTTAAAATATCTTTACGAATTTGAAAATCTGCTTCAGGATGCAAATAACGACCTCGTTAAGCAGGCGAAGGCCGAGGGCAAGCTTGCTATGGGCTATACCTGTTATCATGTTCCTGAGGTGTTGCTTAACTGCGGCGACTGCTTTTCGGTAAAATTAAGAGCACCCCGAACAGGCTCTCTTGATATTGCTACATACTATATGAGTCCGTTTCTATGCGGGTATTCAAAGGCAATTGTTGAAAGAGGAATTGAAGGCGGATACAATTTTTTAAATGCTCTTTTAGCTGCTGAGTCCTGCTCTGAGATGAACAGAGCCTATGAGCATTTTGAGGTGCTGAACCTTGTTAATGACGACAGATTTTTTGTTTCCTTTATGGATATTCCCTTTAAGGTTGAGCCTCATACCGTTAAGCATTATGCAAAGCAGGCAAGGCTGAAAATTCTTGATAGGCTAACCGAGGCTTACGGCATTGATACCTCTGACGAGGCCTTGCTGAAAGCTGTTGAGGAGCATAACGAGGTTTGCCGACTTATTACTGAAATCGGTAACTACCGAAAGGAAGAAAACCCCCGTATTACAGGCTATGAGTACCATATTTTAAACCTTGTAACATATTGCTGCCCCAAGTATTTGATTTTAGATAAGCTTCGTGAAACGGCAGAGGAGCTTAAAACAAGAGTTCCCGATGAAAAGAAAAATTACAGAGCAAAGATAGTTGTTGTGGGCTCGGAAATGGACGACCCCGATTTTACAAAGCTTATTGAAGAAAGCGGAGCATTGGTTGTGGCAGATAGGTATTGCTTCGGCGCTCTGCCGGGCAGGCAGGAAATTAAGCTTGTTGAGGGCGAGGATATATTAACTCAAATATGTCATCATTATATGAAAACCAGCCAGTGCCCGCGCTATATGAGTCAGGAAAAAGTTTACGGCAGGCGCGATTATGTAAAGGAGCTTGTTGAGGAATACCACGCAGACGGCGTTCTCTATGAGCAGTTAAAGTTCTGCGAATATTGGGGCTATGAGCGCGCTCTTGCCTCAAAGGTGATGAATGATGAATACGGCATTCCCTCTGCTTCGGTTGACAGGCAATATACCGCTTCTGCCTCAGGTCAGCTGAGAACAAGAGTGCAGGCGTTTGTGGAAAGCCTTGAAATCAAGAAAATCGCAAAGGAAAGGCAGGCGAGAGAAAATGCTAAAAATTAAACTGAGCGATATAAAGGAAAAAGCAGTAAAATTAAAGGATTATGCTGTTGATATGTTCAAAAAGCCTGACGGACTCGGCGATTTATACAGGGATAATACTGCTGTTTTAAAGCACCGTGAATGGCGAGGAGTTAAAGACACCGCTTACGATTATTACAGGTGGCTTGTCACCTGGAAGGATATGATTGTAATGGTGGGCAAGGCTCCCGTTTCAACGGTTAAAGGCTTGTGGAGATATCGTTGGATGGCATCGTACCTTTCCGCTCCTGCTTTTGTTGACCGTCATGTTGCAGGGTTAAGAGGTCCGCAGCTTCGTATGGCTCATTTGCACTACAATATGATTGTTAAGCATACAACAAAGCTTATCAATATTTCATTTCGTGCAGATGAAAAAATCAATCCGAATAACAAGCTTTCAAAAAAGATTGTTCTTATGGATGAGATAGTACCCAACGAGGTGTTTTTAGGCTTTCCAAACCTTATTCCAATGCCTTTGCAGACAATTCCTATTTTCCTTACATCAATGGTTGACCAGCAAATTACACCGCCCTACCTTGAAAGTGTAGAGGCTTACGGCGTTCCTGCCGATGTTTGTCCGCTACCGAGTGCAGAGGCAGGCGTTGCTGTTGACGACGATTATCCTAAAATGGGCTGCTGCTTGATTTCAACCAATATGCCTTGCGACGGCTCAATTATGAACACCTCATTTCTTGAAAGACGACTTAAATTGCCGTCACACTATTTTGGAGTACCCCTTCGTTATGACGGAGAAGATGTTCAGGAATATGCTGTTGACGAAATTAAGTCACTTATTAAATTTATTGAAGACCAAACAGGCGAAAGGTTTGATTGGGACGCGTATTTTTCAAGGATGAAGGACTACAACAAGCAGCTTGACTATGAACTGCAAAAATGGGATGTAAACAAAACTCCGTATCCGCAGATGACAGGCGCATGCTTTTGGCTATACAGAATTTTTTATTTTAATCTATCAGGCGGTTCAAATGAAAAATTCTTGAAGGTAGATGAAAAAGTCAACAAAATAATGATGAAGGCGTACGAAAATAAAACACCTGTATCAAAGGAAATGCGTCATAGGGCAATCGTTTGGTCCTGCCCTGCAAACTATTACACAAGCTTTGCTAATTGGCTTGAGAATTGCTGGGGAATCAATGTTGTAATGGATATGGAAACAATGATTTCCTATCTTAAAATTGACGATGAAGATAAAGAGCAGTCTCTAAAGGATTTGGCAAAAACCTATCAGCGTTCAATTATGCGTAAGCATACCAAGGGCGG
>CALYNN010000081.1 GCA_945221685.1 uncultured Clostridia bacterium
CGCATAAAGGAAGAACTCCTGCGCCTGCGTTACCACTACCCCGAGGAGCTGTGCTTCTACTCCAAGGCAACAACAGACTTTGAATACCTGTTCCCGTTTGGCTGGGGCGAGCTTTGGGGCGTTGCAGACAGAACTGACTACGACCTTACACAGCATATCAACACCAGCGGCAAGAATATGGAATACTTTGACCAGGCAACAGGTGAGAAATACGTGCCTTATGTAATTGAGCCGTCATTAGGCGTTGAAAGACTTTTCCTTGCTTTGCTTACCGAAGCGTATGACGAGGAGGTTATTGACGCCGAAAAGAACGACACAAGAGTTGTTATGCACTTCCACCCTGCTATTGCTCCTTTTAAGGCGGCAGTGCTTCCCCTTTCAAAGAAGCTTAGCGACAAGGCAACCGAAATATTTGCCGACCTTTCAAAGAAATTTAATGTTGATTTCGACGAGGCAGGCTCTATCGGCAAAAGATACCGCCGCCAAGACGAAATCGGCACACCCTACTGCATTACCTACGATTTTGACTCGGAGGAGGACGGCTGCGTAACAGTCCGCGACCGTGACACAATGGAGCAGGTAAGACTGCCTATCGGCGAGCTTGCTGCGTTTATTGAAAGCAAGCTTGAGTTTTAAACCCACTTTTAATTAAAAACGAAAAGAGTGATTATATGAATAAGCTTAACAGACCGATTATTAAACAGCAGGCAAAGGCATTTATTAAGGGCAAGGTATTTCCGTTATTTGTTATAATATTGATTGTCGGCTTGCTGACAGGCTCCGGCGGATTCAGCATTAATTCAGGCATCAACGGAAGCAATATTGATAACGACTACGATAACGGCTACAATATTTACGGCGACGACTTTTATGACGACGACATTTACGGCGACGACCAATACGATTTTGACGATTATTACGAGGACCAGCAGGACGGTGATTATGCCGACAATCCCTTTGACAGCTTCGGCAGTGAAGGCGATTTATCCGACCAACCGTTTGACAGCTTTGACAATAGCGGAAGTGGTTTTTCCCTTGGCGATATTTTCTCAAAAGCGTTCAATGGCTTCGGTGCAGGAGTTATTGCGGCAATTGCAGGCTTAGGCACCCTTTCCGTAATAATAGGTATCATTTTTGCTCCGCTTCAGGTTACGATGGAGGGAATATTTGTATCTCTTATAAGGCGCAGACCCGACGAGCCGTTTAATTTAGGCGAAGAAATAAAGGGACTTTTCAAGACCTCATTTAACAACACCTTCGGCAAAAAGCTTGCCCTTGTGCTTTTAAGAAATATTTTCACATGCTTGCTTGCCTGCCTGTTCATCATTCCCGGAATTGTTTATTATTACAGCACATATTTTGCTTTCCAGCTTATGTGCGACAATCCCGATTTAAGTCCTATGGACGCCTTAAGGCTTTCAAAGAAGATGAACACAGGCAACCGCAGTGAGCTGTTTGTGCTTGACCTTAGCTTTATTCCGTGGTATCTGCTTACAGGTATAACCCTTGGTATTGCTTCAATTTATGTGGCACCGTATGTTAAAACCACAGGCGCACTTTTCTATGAGAATTTCCGTCTCAGAGCTTTGGCAGAGGGCAGAATTCAGCAAAGTGAAATAACACCTAATCAGCAGGGCGGCTTCGGTTATAATCAAGATAACTATTTCGAAAACGCAGGCAGTGCAAGCAACTACTACAACAATGTAAATAACGGTGCAGGGGGCGGATATTATAATCCTCAAAGCAATGCCGACGGCTACGGACAGACCGACGCATACAATCCTCCGTCCTACACACAGCCACAGGCAGACGCACAGTCTACCTACTATCAGCCACCGCAAAGCAACCAAGGCTACGGTGAGCCTGCAAGTCCGTATTCACCGCCTGCATATACTCAGCCTCCTGCCGAGGAAGGCACTCAGTACAGCTGCGGCGACAACGGTGCAGAGGATATAGACAACGAAAACCCGTATGATACGGATAGCAAGGAGTAATTACAATGAAGGTTAAAATTTCCGACGCAGTAAAATATATAGGCGTTGACGACAGAGAGCTTGACCTTTTTGAAGGTCAGTACATAATTCCAAACGGAATTTCGTACAATTCTTATTTGATTAAAGACAGTAAAACAGCAATAATGGATACTGTTGACAAAAGCAAAACAGAGGAATGGCTGGCAAATCTTAAGGAGGAGCTGGGCGACTCGACTCCCGACTACCTTATTGTTCATCATTTAGAGCCTGACCATACGGGAAGCCTTAAGGCTGTTTGCGACCTTTATCCCCAAATGAAGCTTGTTTGCTCCGCAAAGGCAAAGGCAATGCTTCCCCAATTTGCCGATGTTGAGGCAGACAGAGTTATTACAAAGGCAGAGGGCGAGACCCTTGAGCTTGGTGCTCACACTCTAAGCTTTATGATGGCACCTATGGTGCACTGGCCGGAGGTTATGGTATCCTACGAAGGCACCGAGAAAATTCTTTTCTCGGCAGACGCCTTTGGTAAATTCGGCGCCCTTGATGCCGACGAGGGCTGGAGCTGTGAGGCAAGAAGATATTATTTCAACATTGTGGGCAAATACGGCGCACCCGTACAGACTCTGCTGAAAAAGGCGGCTGCTCTTGAAATAAAGACAATCTGCCCTTTGCACGGCCCTATTCTTACAGACACTATTCCCGAGGTTATCAGCCTATACAACACCTGGTCATCATATCAGCCTGAAAACGAGGGTGTGTTTATTGCATACGCTTCTATTCACGGCAACACGGCTCAGGCGGCTGAAATCATTAAGGAAAAGCTTGAGGAAAAGGGTTGCCCCAGAGTTGCAATGGCAGACCTTTCGCGAGATGATATGGCAGAATGTGTTGAGGACGCATTTAGGCACAGCACCCTGCTTTGTATGGCTTCAAGCTACGACGGCGGAGTATTTACTCCCATGAGCGATTTTATTCATCACCTTAAAAGCAAGGCTTTTCAAAACAGAAAGGTTGCCCTTGTTGAAAACGCCTCCTGGGCGGCAAGCGCCGCAAGAACCATGAGGGCGGAATTTGAGCAGATGAAAAATATTGAATTTGTCGGCGACGCCGTTACAATTAAAACAACGGTTAAGCCTGCGGATATTGAGGCTCTTGATGCTCTTGCAGAACAGATAAAGTAATGTAATTATAAAGAAGCAGCAGACGGTTTGAATAAAACTGCCTGCTGCTTTTTCTTTTTCTGTTTAATTTTTCAGCTTTTCTTTGCGGTGGTTTTTGCCGTGGTCTTACTGTCTTTTTTAGTTGTGGTGGTTTTCGGCTTTTTATACTTACTGTATGTGGTATAGTTTTCCTTGCCGTCAACCGTTCTTGTAAGAGTATAGGAATCGCCCTGCTTCGTTATTTTCACCTTTACATTGCCCACGGAAATATCCTTTTCGGCATAAACGGAGCAAACAAGGTCGCCGTTTTCGGCAGTAACCTTTAGGCGAATATCACTGCCGCTGTTGTTCCTGAACTGAAAATCCTGGGAGTTCCACTGAACAGTTGCGTCGCCACCCAGGGGCACATAGCTTATTTCAAGGGAATGGCAGGCACGAACGGTAATATCAAGATTTGCACGAAGCGCCGCCTGAAAAATTGTTGAGCTTACCTGGCAAATTCCTCCGCCTAAGCCGTCAACAAATTCGTCGCCCTGAACAACCTTTGCCTCCTGATAGCCGGCAAGAACGGTCCTCTTGCCTACCACCTGATTAAAGGAAAACACCGCTCCGTCGGGAATAACTAAATTATTCAGCCGCTTTACGGCGTTTTTAATATTTGTGGTTCTCGTTTCGTTTGAGGTTAGGTAATGGGTTGTGTATGTAGAAAGTCGGTTATTGTATCCGCTTGAATTATCCTTTTTCAAAACAGGATATATCTTCGCCGTCTGTGCCTCCTTAAAGGTGGTTGACAGATTTTCGGTAGTTCTTGTTGTAGTAGTTGTAGTAGGGGCAGTAGTTGTGGGCGCCTCGGTGGTAGCGTCAACCTGACCTGCCGTACTGCAGGAGGTAAGCATTGCCAGCGCCAAAACCGCCGCCGCAAAAGCAGCCGTTAGCTTTTTCAATTATTTTTTCTCCTTATATGGCTTTTTCTTATCTACCCAGCCCTCTTTTATAACCTGCCTTGCCCTTGCAACAGACAAAGCCTTGCCGGGAATATCGTCGGTAATAGTTGAGCCTGCCGCAATATATGCAAGCTCGCCAACCTCAACGGGAGCAATCAAATTTGTATTACAGCCGATAAAGGCACCGTCTCCTATTTTGCAACGGAATTTATTTTTTCCGTCGTAATTACATGTAACGGTTCCGCAGCCGAAATTAACATTACTGCCCACATCGCTGTCTCCTATATATGTCAGATGAGCTGACTTTGAGCCTTCGCCCACAACGGAATTCTTAACCTCAACAAAGTTGCCGATATGCACTCCTTTTTTAAGCACGGAGCCTGCTCTTACCTTTACGAACGGTCCTGCGTCCACGCCGTTTTCAACAGTGCTGTCTGTAATTTTGCAGTTGTCCAAAACCACATCGTCGCCGACGGTGGAATTATCAATATATGTGTTGGGGCCTACGGTACAGCCGCTTCCCACTGTTGTGTTGCCCAAAATAATCGTATTCGGCATAATAACGGTCGAGTTTCCGATTTTAACATTTTTGCCGATAATTACGCCGTCTGTGCAGGGAATGTCAACGCCGTTAAGCATAAGGCCTTCGTTAATATTTTTTCTCATAATATTGTTGAGAATATTAAGCTGTCTTCTGTCGTTTGCGCCGAGAATTACCTCGCTGTTTTCAACAATATACGCACCTGCATTATCGCCTGCATTAATAAGAATTTCGAGGCAGTCGGTAAGATAGTATTCGTGCTGGGCGTTATTGTCGGTAATATTTGAAAGGGCATACTTAAGCCTTGCACCGTTAAACCAGTAACAGCCTGCGTTTGACTCGTTAATTTTCTTTTCTTCTTCGGTTGCGTCCTTATGCTCAACTATGCGAAGCAAAACGCCGTTTTCGTCCCTCTTGATATGACCGATGCCGTCGGTATCATCTACTATTGCGCTGATAAGGGTAATTGAATTTTCGTTATCCTTATGATAAGAGTATGCCTTGTTTATTGTTTCGGCGTCCATCAGCGGTCCGTCGCCGTTAAGTATAAGAATATCGTCCTCAAGGTGCTGCTCAATAAATTCTCCTGCCTGCATAACCGCGTGGCCTGTGCCAAGCTGGGGACTCTGCAAAGCAGTCTTAACTCCGCTGTATTCACCATTAAGGTACTCCTCTACCTCCTCGTGACGATAGCCGGTATTAACGCAAATATCCTGCGCGCCTGCTTCCTTACCCGCATCACCCACATAGCTAATCATAGGCTTAAACAGAACATTGCACATAACCTTAGGGCAGTCTGCTCTCATTCTTGTTCCCTTGCCACCGGCAAGAATAATTGCACATTTCATAATATATATCCTCTCTTGCTTTGGAAATTCTGTTTATAAAGCTCGTTGCAAATGCAGGGCTTTGCTATAATTATGCACCAATTATATGTTTTTTTCAAGACAAATACTGCTAATATTTAAAATTTAGTAAAAAATGTTTGTAATTTGCTTTTCTATGTGTTATAATTCTTGTGCTATACTATATAGGTATAAGTTACCAATAAACTTTACAATCAATTTTAGGAGGTAATTCTTAATGGCAAAAAAGTATTGCTACCTGTTCTCAGAGGGTAATGCCAATATGAGAGAGCTTCTCGGCGGTAAAGGCGCAAACCTTGCCGAGATGACAAACATCGGTCTTCCTGTTCCTCAGGGCTTCACGATTTCAACAGAGGCTTGCACCCAGTATTATGAGGACGGCCGTGAAATCAACGATGGCATCATGGCAGAAATCAACGAGTACATAGTTAAAATGGAAGAAATCACCGGCAAAAAGTTCGGTGATAAGGAGAATCCGCTTCTCGTTTCCGTTCGTTCCGGTGCAAGAGCTTCAATGCCCGGTATGATGGATACAATTCTTAACCTTGGTCTTAACGAAGATGTTGTTAACGCTATTGCCGAGAAATCAGGCAATCCGAGATGGGCTTGGGACTGCTACAGAAGATTCATTCAGATGTATTCGGATGTAGTTATGGAAGTTGGTAAAAAATACTTCGAAGAGCTTATCGACGAAATGAAGGAAAAGAAAGGCGTTAAGCAGGATGTAGAGCTTACCGCTGAAGACCTTAAGGAGCTTGCTGCTCAGTTTAAGGCAGAATACAAAGAGAAAATCGGCGCAGACTTCCCGTCTGACCCCAAGGAGCAGCTTATGGGCGCTATCAAGGCTGTATTCCGTTCTTGGGACAACCCCCGTGCAAATGTATATCGTCGTGATAACGATATTCCTTACTCATGGGGTACTGCCGTTAATGTTCAGTCAATGGCATTCGGTAATATGGGTGATGACTGCGGTACAGGCGTTGCCTTTACCCGTGACCCTGCAACAGGTAAGAAGGGTCTTTTCGGTGAATTCCTTACTAACGCACAGGGCGAGGATGTTGTAGCAGGTGTTCGTACTCCTATGCACATCTCCGAAATGGAGCAGAAATTCCCCGAGGCTTTTGCTGAATTTACAAAGGTTTGCGAAACTCTTGAAAAGCATTACAGAGATATGCAGGATATGGAATTTACCGTTGAGCACGGCAAGCTCTTTATGCTTCAGACAAGAAACGGTAAGAGAACAGCTCAGGCTGCTCTTCAGATTGCCTGCGACCTTGTTGACGAGGGTATGAGAACTCCCGAAGAGGCAGTTGCTATGATTGACCCCCGTAACCTTGACACACTTCTTCATCCTCAGTTCGATACTGCCGCTCTTAAGGCTGCTACTCCTGCAGGCAAGGGCTTAGGCGCTTCTCCCGGTGCCGCCTGCGGTAAGATTGTATTTACTGCTGACGACGCTGTTGAGTGGAACGAAAGAGGCGAAAAGGTTGTTCTTGTAAGACTTGAGACCTCTCCTGAAGATATTACAGGTATGAAGGCTGCTCAGGGTATTCTTACCGTTCGCGGCGGTATGCCCTCTCCCGCTGCCGTAGTTGCTCGTGGTATGGGTACC
>CALYNN010000082.1 GCA_945221685.1 uncultured Clostridia bacterium
TACACGCGTAAGATCGTCGGCAGCGTCAGATGTGTATAAGAGACAGGAAACACCCTTGCAAATGTTGCCGCCTGCTATCTTGACGACGGTGCTTCCTTTAGGGCGGTTTATCGGCTTGACAGAGATACCAGCGGACTTGTGCTTATTGCAAAGCACGAGTTGGCAGCAAGCAAGCTGGCGGGCAAGGTCAAAAAGGATTACTACGCCATATGCGACAAGGAAATAACCGGCGGCGGAAGTATTACCCTGCCTATTGCAAGAGAAAGCAAAAGCGTTATCAAGCGCGTTGTGGACGGAAAGGGTCAGCGTGCCGTTACCCATTGGAAAGCGATAAAAAGCTTTAACGGCAAAACCCTTGTTAAATGTAATCTTGAAACAGGAAAAACTCATCAAATACGAGTGCATTTTGCTTATATTTACGCTCCCCTTGTTGGCGATACCCTTTACGGAAAGCCGTCAAGCCTTATAAACAGGCAGGCTCTTCACTGCAAAACAATATATTTTACACATCCTATTACCAACGAGGAAATGACAATCGACAGTGATTTTCCGCAGGATTTCAAAAGGGTAATGGAGGAGTAAGCCGTGCCTGCTTTTTCATCTCACTACATTTTTGCCTGTGAGCTAATGGATTTCACACGGGATTTAAACGGTTTTGAAGCAGACGAAAACGCTGTGCTTTTAGGTGCACAGGGACCCGATATATTTTTCTCGCACCGAGTATTTCCGTGGATGACGGGCAAATCTCTGCGTTCCTGCGGCTCTGCGCTTCACCGAGCCTCTCCTACCTTAATTTTTGACAGTATGAGAAGTGCAAGCCAAGAGCTTACAAAAAACACTGACTCGGTAAAATCCTATATCTGCGGCTTTATTATGCACTACGCTCTTGACCGCAAATGCCACCCGTATATCTACTATTTACAAAATAAAATAACGCAGGCAAGCCCAAAAACAAATCCCCACACTGCTCACAACGAAATAGAATTTTCACTTGATTCATATTTACTGAATCGCAGAATGGGAATTGAGCATCCCTACGCCTTTGACACTGCTGCGACATTTTTAAAATCCGAAAAAGGACTTGATGAAATCGGACGGCTTCTTGCCCGTACAGTAGCGGAGGCAACCGATATGAGCATAACGCCCTTTCAGGCAATTCAGGCGGCAAGGGATACCAAGGCCGTACAGAGTGCCTGCCTTGACGCTTCGGGCATAAAGCGAAGGCTTATAGCTCCGGCAGAACGCCTTGCGTCACCCTTTACGAAAAACTTTTTGTTTACGGCAATGCTTCGCCCAAGGAATTTGCAAAAGGCCACCCGCTATGCAAACATTAATAACGGCTGTTGGAAATCTCCCTTCAGCAACGAGGCAAGCCGCTTAAGCTTTGAGGAACTATTCGAGCAGGCAAAGGCCGAAGCCTGCCGAATGATAACAGAATTCTTCAGCGGCAAAGACTGCCGTGAAATAACAGAAAACAAATCATTTTTAACAGGAGTTGAAATTGAATGAAAACAATACCTAGCTTTCAGATTGACCACAATATTTTAAAGAAAGGAATTTACATCAGCCGAATTGACGACGATATTACAACATACGATATTCGTATGCGCGAGCCGAACAGAGAAACTGTTATGACAAACGCCGCTATGCACACAATAGAGCATCTTTTTGCAACCTATGTGCGCAACACGGAATTCGGCGACAACATTATTTACTTTGGCCCTATGGGTTGCAGAACAGGCTTCTACTTTTTAACACGAAATCTTTCCGACGGCTACTGCATTAACCTTATTAAAGAGGCATTTCAGTTTATTGCAGATTATTGGGGTGTTGTTCCCGGAGCATCACCTAAAGAGTGCGGAAACTGCGTTGACCACTCTCTGCCTCAGGCAAAGGAGGAGTCAAGAGCATTCCTTAAGGTTATAGAAAACTGGACCAAGGAAGACCTTAAATACCCAACCGCAGAGGACGAGAAATAAAAAATTATACTCAAACAACACAGCCGACGGCTTAAACACCGTCGGCTGTTCTTTTTATTTAACTAAGCTTATCAGCAAATTCTGGGAAGTCCCTCGCCGTAAAGCACATTTATCTTTCTGACTCCGCCTAATGCGGTAATTAGATTAACTCCTCTGCCGTCTTTAACCTCGCCGATAATACAGGCATTTTCGCCGTACCTGCAGCCTCTGATGATTTCCACTGCCTTCTGTGCCTGAGAAGACGGAACCACTGCCGCAAGCTTGCCCTCGTTGCCCATATACAGTACATCGAGTCCTAAAATTTCGGCGAAAGCCTTTACCTCGCTGTCAACAGGGATACTGCTCTGCTGAAGCTCTATGCTGACATTTGAAGCCTTTGCAAGCTCGTTTAGAACCGTTGCAAGTCCGCCCCTTGTAATATCACGCATACAGTGAAGCTCAATACCCTCCTTAAGCATTTTGCGCACCATTTCGCCTAACGGAGCATTGTCGCTTTTAATACCGTTTTCAATATTCATTCTGGCAGAAAGTATTGCGGCGTGATGGTCACCTAAATTTCCGCTGACTATTACAGCGTCGCCTACCTGAAGATTAGTTGAGCAAATATCGGTGCTTTCCTTAACAAAGCCTACGCCTGTTGTATTAATATAAACTCCTCCGCTACCCTCAATAACCTTTGTGTCGCCGGCAACAACAATTACTCCGGCTTCCCTTGCGGTTTCAGCAACAGAAGCGGCAATAAGCTCAAGAGCTTCACTGTCTGCCCCCTCCTCAATAATGAAGCCGCAGGTTATATATTTCGGCACTGCGCCGCGCATAAGCAAATCGTTAACCGTTCCGCAGACGCAAAGCCTGCCTATGTCTCCCCCTTTAAATACCAAGGGAGTAACCACAAAGGAATCGGTTGTAACGGCTATTTTAGGATAGCCCTCAACAACGGCGCTGTCCTCCATCATATTAAGCACGGGGTTTGAAAAATGCTTTGCAAAAATTCTCTCTATTAAATCGGAGGTGGATTTTCCTCCACTTCCGTGAGCAAGTGTAATTTTCATAAGCTTCCTCTTTTGTATTAATTTCTGTTGTTTATAAAATAGTGAAAGCATGCTCCCTCGCTTGAAACCATACAGGCACCACAGGGTGCCTCAGGGGTGCACACCTTTGAAAATAAGGGACATTCGCGAGGAGACCTTGCGCCTGTAATAACCTCTCCGCAGCAACAACCCTTGTTTTTCATACTGTCTGCAAAAAGCATACGGCTTCCTGCATCGTATAAAGAATACTCCTCTTTGAGAGCCATTCCCGAATTTTTAATTGTTCCCATACCGCGCCAGCCTGCGTCGCAGGGTTCAAAGTATTTAGCCACAAGCCTTTGAGCCTTTTCGTTGCCCTCATCGGTAACTGCGCTTTTATAAAGATTTAAAACCCTTCCCTGCCCCTTCAGCTTAACAAGTGCATATATGGAAGCGAGAAGCTCTTCACCCGAAAAGCCGCTGACAACAAAAGGCTTGCCATATTTTTCTGCCGCCGCCTTAAAGGCGTTTGCACCTGTAATTACGCTGACATTGCCGGGAGCAATAAAGCCGTCTGCCTTACAGCCGTTACAGCAAAGGGCGTCAATAACAGGCGGCATTGTTTTAAGAGCAGTTAAAAGCTTTATATTCTTCAAGCCGGACGCAATGATTTTTTCCATAAGCACTGCATATATTGGAGTAGTTGTTTCAAAGCCTACCGCCGCAAAAACAAACACGGTATCGCTGTTTTCCTTCGCAAGCTTAATTATTTCAAAGGGCGAGTAAACCATTTTTACTCTGCCACCCTGCGAGGTAACATCGCGAAGTGCCATTTCGGATCCGGGCACCCTTATCATATCGCCAAAGGTAACAACACAGGTATCAGGCTCAAGAGCAAGCTGACAAAGCCTGTCGATATAACCCGAAACGGTAACACAGACCGGACAGCCGGGACCGCTGATAAGCCTTATCCTATCACTTAAGAGCGACGGTATGGCGTTTTCGCTTATAGCCGCCGTATGAGTTCCGCAAACCTCCATAAATGCAAGAGGCTCTCCGTCATAGTCGGCAAGGAATTTTGTTATATCGGAAATATTCATATTTCCCTCCGTTACAGCTTTTCAAGCTCTGAAAAAATATCTATCATTTTTAACGCTTCATCCCGTGGAATAACCTGAATGATTAGACCTGCGTGAACAAGAGCATAGTCCCCTACCTTAATATCGACTATCCCCTTGTTTGCGTTTATTTTATTTCCGTTATACTCAACCACGGCATTATCACCGTTGATTTCTATTACCTTACCCGGTGCCGCAACACACATTGCTATCCCTCCATTGCCGAAATATACGCCTGCCCAAGAGCTATTGCTCCGTCACCGCAGGGCACCTTTTCATTAATATACACCGAAAAGCCTTTTTCTTCAAGCAAAAGCATTGCTTTTTCGGTTAAAAGTCTATTATTAAAAACTCCGCCTGCAAGGGCAATCTGCCTTATTCCCTGCTCATTGAAATGCTTTACTGCGATTTTTTCAATAAGCCTTGCAAGCATATTGTGAAAGCCTAATGCTATTTCCTCTGCCGTTGCATATTTTTTCGCTTCCTTCATTTGAGCTAAAATATCCGTTGGGTTAAGAGTTACATTAAGCCTATATTCTCTTTTTGCTTTTTTTGCGCAAGCCTCCAGCGCGCAGGCACACTCGCCCTCGTAGCCGTTTTTATGCTTTATATCAAGCAAAGCCGCCGCCGCGTCAAAAAGCCTGCCCATGCTTGATGAGCTTACGGTATTAATATTATTTTCAACTGCTTTTTCAATAAGCTCGTTGCCTCCTAAATAGCAGGCAAGCGCCAAATCGGCATTGCGTGAAATCTCGTCGGAGGCAGGCATTTTAACATATTCCAAATGCTCGGCTCTTGTAATTTTTTTGCCGTCAAAAATTAATATCTCACTGCCCCATATTGCTCCGTCATCGCCATAGCCTGTGCCGTCAAAGGCAAAGCCTAAAACCCTGCCGCTTAATCGGTGCTCGGCAATTACTGCGGCAATATGCGCCTTGTGGTGTTGAACGGTCAGGCTGTTTTCAAACAGTCGAGAGGAATAATAGCCGGGATGTGCGTCTGCAACAATTCTTTTTGCATTAAAGGAATGAAGACAGGCAAAGCGTTCTATATTTTTCTTATATGCCTCAAAGGCTCTGCCGTCCTCCAAATCACCGAAATGCTGGCTTAAAAAAACATATCTGCCTCTGTGAAAGGCAAACACCGCCTTTAAATCTCCGCCAAGGCAAAGGGTATCCTCTTTTGCCTCGACGCCTATATCTATTGCTGTCGGAACATATCCCCTTGCTCTGCGAATAAGCCTTTCCCTGCCGCAGCACACAAAGGCTATGCTGTCGTCAAGGGGAGTAAGAATTTTCCTGTTATGAGAAAGGACGGGTACGCCGAACTTTTTTATTTCGTTATCGTCGGTAATAATCGGCTCGCCGCTGATATTTGCACTTGTCATAATCAGCGGTGATACTGCCTCAAGAAGCATAATCTGAATTGGGTTACAGGGAAGAAAGGCACCGATATATTCGCTTTCTCCGCAAACGCTTTTATCAAAATCCTTTTTCTTATTAAGGAGTACAATAGGTCTTTCGCTTGATACAAGAAGCGTTTTTTCCTTTTCGTTTACAAAGCAATATTCTTCAATTTCCTCCAAGGAGGAAAACATTACTGCAAAGGGCTTTGCCTCTCTGCCCTTTATCTCGCGAAGATTTAAGGCGGCGTTGGGGCAGTGGGCACTGCAGGCAAGATGATAGCCGCCGATATCCTTAATTGCCGCTATGCCGCCGTTTTTTATTATCTCCGCCGCTTCGTCAACACTTATATTTGTAACAGGTCCGCATTGCTTACAGGCAATGGTTTGAGCGTGACACCGCCTGTTTGTCGGGTTGGTATATTCTTTTTCACATTCGGCGCACATTTCAAAGGGCGCCATTGCAATATTTTCTCTGTCATAAGGCAGGGAATTAATTATACTGTATCTCGGTCCGCAGTTTACACAGCTTATAAACGGATGCCTATATCTGCGGTTGCTTTCGTTTTTAAGCTCCCTTTCGCAATCACTGCAGGTTGCCAAATCGGGAGTGATAAAGGGTGTGCCTTCATCTCGGCCTGAATGCACAATTTTAAAATCATCAAATGCAATTTCGTCAATTTCCTCATCGGTATAATACTTTATTTCAAACATGGCAACAAGGCGTTGAACAAAGCTGTTCAACGCCTGTTTTTCGCCGCTGATTATCAGTTCGACACAGCCGCCTGAATTTTTAACCTGTCCCTTAACACCAAGGTCAATGGCAATACGCAGGGCGGCAGGCCGAAAGCCTATGCCCTGAACTATGCCGTTGAAGGTTAATCTTCTGGTCATAATCAGTCCTCTTTTTTTATGGTAACAACGCCCTTTTCGTTATCGTCCTCGGCAAAGGACAATGCCTTAAACTTAAGGCAGGCGTCAATACATGCACCGCACTGAACGCACTTATCACGGTCAATAGACCATGTTTTTGCTTCCTTGCGGTCAACGGTTATGCACTCCTGAGGGCATTTTCTTGCACAAAGTCCGCAAAGAATACATTTTGAAATATCGTTAACAATTTTGCCTGTGCTGAGTCCTACGGAATCATCGGCAGTTGGCTCGGGAATAGGCTGACTGTATGAATCAACAATTTTTTCAGTTGAAGGCTCGGTATAGCCTGCCGCCATTGTAAGACATTTTTTGGGGCAGGTATTAACACATGCCTGACACTGAACACAGCCCATTCTTTCAATAGTCCAGGTTTTTGTTGCCCTGTCAACCTTAATTGCGCCGGACATACACTTGCGCTGACACATTCCGCACATAATACAATCGTCAATATTTATTTCAACATGACCTCTGCTCTTTTCGGGATAAGTTTTAGGCACTGCAGGATACTGCGAGGTTGCAGGCTTTGAAAAAAGATTTTTAATCGCGGTTGCCGCAAAATCCATAATTACAGACATAGTAAAGCCTGTCTCTTATACACATCTGACGCTGCCGACGATCTTACGCGTG
>CALYNN010000083.1 GCA_945221685.1 uncultured Clostridia bacterium
CATACGACATCATGCCTAGTCTCGTGGGCGCGGAGATGTGTATAAGAGACAGTTGCAGAGCAGAGCATTGCATAGCCTGTCTGGCGGCAAGCCATAACATCGGAATGGTCGCCGAAAATGTTAAGAGCGTGGGTTGAAACGCATCTTGCAGATACATGGATAACAGACGGAATAAGCTCGCCTGCAATCTTATACATATTAGGAATCATAAGAAGCAATCCCTGCGAAGCAGTATATGTAGTTGTAAGCGCACCTGCTGAAAGTGAGCCGTGAACTGCACCTGCGGCACCTGCCTCAGACTCCATCTCGGCAACCTTTACGGTTTGACCGAAAATGTTTTTCACTCCTCTTGCTGCCATAGCGTCAGTTTCCTCAGCCATGTTTGATGAAGGAGTAATGGGGTAAATTGCGGCAACCTCTGTAAACGCGTAACTAACATGCGCTGCGGCACTGTTACCGTCCATGGTTTTCTTTTTTCTTGCCATTTATAACTTCCTCCTAAGTTAAAAAAATGTTTAATTGTAATTAGGGCGGCTCAGTCCTTTTAGGCAGATTTTAATCAGCTTATAGACCAAATGCCCTTAACTTTTCTAATTATATCACCTAAACATTATAAATTCAATGATAAATTTAAAAAAGGTAAATTATATTAATCCATACCGCCGTCGAGCATTTCAATGCCGGTAACGATTACTATTTTGCAGGAGTTCTCGTTTGATTTAACGGTAGCCGTATTATCGGATATGTTATTCATATCCGAAAGCTTTACAATTACTTTAACATCGCCCTTAAGCTTTCCAAGCTTTACCTTAACCTCACTGCCGTCAAGCACAACCTCCTGAGGCTCAAGCTTAGTATATTTTTCATCCTTGGGAAGCTTATAGTAAACCGTCATATCGTGGGTTTCATTATTGTAGTACGGAAGCTGAACGGTAACGGTTACCTCTCTCTTTTTAGGCTTTTCGGTGGTAGTTAATTTTGTTGTTGAGGTTGTTGTTTTCTTTGCGGTTGATTTTTCCGTAGTTTTACCTGTTGAAGCCTTTGTGGTTTTGTCGGACTTCTCGGTTTTCTTTTCCGTTGTTTCTTCCTTGCCGTTCTTTTCGGTTGTATTATTCTCTGCCGATGAGGTTATCTCCTTGGTAACAACCTTGCCGTTTTCGTCTGTAACCGTTTCGCCGTTTTCATCTGTTACAATTTCTGTTGAAGCCTGTGCGTCAACAGGGGTATCGGTATATTCCTTTTTACTGCAGGAGGCAAGCGAAAGAGTCATTGTTAATACAGCAATTACCGCAAGCAGTACGGACATTGTTTTTTTCATAATAATATCTCCTAACATAGTGAATTTACATAAATGCGTTAAAGGACGCGTCACTGGGCATTCGCCAATCACCTCTGGGGCTTAAGGAAACCGTGCCAACCTTTGGTGAGTCGGGAATACAGGAGCGCTTAAACTGACTTACAAAAAATCTTTTTATAAACACCTGAAGCCATTTATCAACGGTTTCACCGTCATATTTACCGTCAAAAGCCTTTTGGGCAAGTGCCGAAAGCTTTTCCTTTGTAAAGCCGAAGCGAACAAAATTATAAAGGAAAAAGTCGTGAAGCTCATAGGGACCTATATTCTCCTCTGTTTTTTGAGCGATTTTGCCGTTTTCATCAGGCGGAAGAAGCTCGGGTGAAACAGGGGTATCAAGTATATCAAGCAACACCGCCCTTGTTTTTTCGTTGCTGACGGAGGCAACATATTCAACAAGATAGCGCACAAGGGTTTTGGGCACCGAGGCGTTAACGCCGTACATACTCATATGGTCGCCGTTGTAGGTGCACCATCCCATTGCAAGCTCACTTAAATCTCCGGTGCCTACCAAAAGCTTACCGTGCTTATTTGCCATATCAAACAAAATCTGCGTTCTCTCGCGAGCCTGAGTATTTTCGTAGGTTATATCCTTAGCTGCTTCGTTGTGCTCTATATCCTTAAAGTGCTGAATACAGGCGTCTCTAATGCTGATTTCCTTAATCTCTATACCTAAAGATTTCATAAGCTCTATTGAGTTATTATAGGTTCTGTCGGTAGTGCCGAAGCCGGGCATTGTTATGCCGAGAATATCTGAATTGCTCTTGCCTAAAAGCTTCATTGCTTCAACGCACACAAGAAGCGCAAGGGTTGAATCAAGTCCGCCGGAAATTCCCACAACTGCACCCTTTGAGCCTATATGCTCAATGCGCTTGGCAAGGCCCGAGGCCTGAATTGCAAAAATCTCCTTACAACGCTCTCGACGTTTTTCATCATCGGCAGGAACAAAGGGATACGGGTCAACAAAGCGGTATTTTAAATCGTTTTTATCATTTTCGATTTCTGCCTGAACAAATCCAACTGCATCGGAGCTGTTTTCGAAGGACATATTCAGTCGTCGCTGACTAATCAGCTTTTCAATATCAACATCGGCAACAGTAATAACATTTTGTCTTGAAAATCTTTCACCCTCTGCAAGAATTGCACCGTTTTCCGCAACAAGCGTTGCACCGGAAAACACTAAGTCGGTAGTGCTTTCATAAACAGATGCTCCTGCGTAAATATATGCACTAAAGCATCTTGCAGATTGATTGGAAATCAAGCTTCTTCTGTATTCCGCCTTAGATACATACTCATCACTTGCAGAGAGATTTGCAATAATATTTGCACCGTGGCAGGAAAGCTTACTGCTCGGCGGGCAGGCAACCCACAAATCCTCACACAGCTCAACACCTAATACAACATCATTACCCAAATCAAAAATCTGTTCGCCTATTTGAGTTTCACAGCCGCAAATATTTATAGGCTGACAGGCTTCAAATTGCTCACCGGATGCGAACCATCGTTTTTCATAAAACTCATTATAATTTGCAATATTCTTTTTCGGAACAATGCCAAGAATATCACCGTCAAAAATAACAACCGCACAATTGTAAAGGCTATTATAAAACGGCACCGGCATTCCAACCAATACAGCTATTCCCTTGCCTGTTGTATATTCAACAATTTCCGCAAGAGCATCCTGTGCCGAATTTTGAAGAGCCTTTGTAAAAAACAAATCCGCACAGGTATATCCTGTTATTGAAAGCTCGGGAGTAACAAGAATTTTCACATTCTCCTCAATAGCCTTATCTATTGCGTTGATGATTTCGGTTTTGTTGTATTCGGGTTCGGCTACCTTTAGCTTTAACGATGCTGCCGCCACTCTTATCATTCCGTAGTTCATTAAATCACCTATTTGTATAATATCTGTATATTATTGATAAATTATTAAATCAATGTAATTTTATATTTAAAAGAAACAGTTTCATTTGGCTCAAGAACCGTAATACCGCGCTTATGCTCAAAAATACCGTCCTCGTCGGTACAGCTTGAGATACCTGTCCACGGCTCAAGGGCAACAAAGGGAGCCTTGCCCACTGCCGACCAAATCAACAGATTGTTCATATCCTGAAACTCAATTTTTACTCCCCTGCCCGAAGGTCCCGAAAGAGTTGCGCTTTTTGGCTTGCAGTCGTAAAAAATCAATGCGTCATTCTCCTCAAACAGCTGATGACGAAGATGCAGGATACTTCCTCCCTGCATAACATCATATTTCTTTTCAGTATCAACCAAGCCGGTGCTGTGGTCGGGTCTGAGGCAGGGTTGACTTACCGCCGAGTCAAAGGTAACTGTATAATCCTCAAAGCATTCGTTTTCCGCAAGAGGACAGTTAAAGGCAGGATGACCGCCTATTGCAAAGGGAAGCCTTTCGTTTCCCATATTTGTAATTATATACTCATTTGTAACCGTACTGCCGTTAAGAGTATATTTTATTTTAAGCTGATAGTCGAAAGGAAATTCTTTTTTAGTCTCCTCTGTGCTGTTTTGCACAAATGTTATACTGTTTTTCAGCTGCTCGCAGGGCTCAAAGGGATTAATTCTTGCGACTCCGTGCCGTTTCATATTACAGGGCTTACCGAATGCAGTTGACCTGCCCTCCGGCAAAACGCCCACTATAGGAAAGCACACAGGAGCCTGCCCTGCCCAGTAATCAGGATTTCCCTGCCAAAGATATTCCGTACCGTTTTTAACAAGGGAATTAAGCTGCGCCCCCTGCTTTCCGATAACAACCGAACAGTATTCGTTTGAAATTACATACTGCTTATTAACAGCCTTTTCAACAGTCATCTAAATCACTCCATTCAAAATCATTATAAACTATATAAATTTGTAATGCAATATTGAAAATGTTACACAGATAAGTTATTATATATACATATTTGATAATTGCCTATGGCAAAGCAGCGGAGGTTTAAATTATGAATATTGAAGAATACATTGAAGATGCCATTTTCGGTGAAAAGGAGCAGCATAAAAATTTTTATATGCTGATATGGGATAATTTCATTGAGGACGGCTTTGTTATTGTTGACGAGCAGGGGCACGAGATTGACTCAATTATCAAGGCTGTTTCTTTGCAAAACCTTTTGGGTGAGTTTATTTACAGGCTTTATGACGAGGTAAACGAAATAAGCTTTGAGGATATTATTGAAAATGCTCAGAACCTGGGCTTTGACGAAGATGATATTATTGAATACTGCAGGACTGAGCCCGAAATTGAAATTGACGAGGACAACGAGGTAACAATTAAAAATGCCCTTGACTACATATCGGAAACAGTTGCAAACAAAATGCTTGAGGATTTTTCCGCAGATGATATTTTCGATTTTATGTTTACATCGACCTACGATTTTGAGCAGGACTTTGTTTTTGAATTTGAGGATTACGAGGAAATGCAGGCGTTTATTGACAACAACCAAGACCAGCTTGACAACTATAAGGAGGAATACTCCTCTGTTTTGACTTGGATAAACGGCGGAATGATTTGCTGAAAAAACGGCTATACAAAAGCCCTGATTACCTAATCAAACGGTAATCAGGGCTTTTTCTGTTTTGAGTTAAGTTTATTTAACATAACACACATCATAAAGAAAGACAAGTGTAGCTTTGTTTCAATACCTTCTAAAGTAATTTAGTTGATTTTTTCAAGTCTTGCAAAGTTTGCCATCATTTTCTTTGTGCCGGCTTTATCAAAGGCTACCTCCATAAGCACATCGTTGCCCATTGGCTGAAGAGTAAGCACTGTTCCTGTGCCAAAGCTTTTATGAACAACTGTATCGCCCACCTTATATTCAACGGCTGATTTGGCGGCGGTATTGCCCGACTGGCCGAAGGAATGAGCGTTGCTGCTGTTTCTGACCGCAGGCGACTGAACGCCTGTTGCTTTTTTAACCGTGTAGCTTCTTACCGAAACATCCTCCTTAACAACCTCGGGGATTTCTCTTATAAACCTTGAGGGCATATTGCGAGAGGTTTGACCGTAAAGCATTCTTTGTTGGGCATTAACAAGGTAAAGCTTTTCCTTTGCTCTTGTAATTCCAACATAGGCAAGGCGGCGCTCCTCCTCAAGCTCCTCCTCGCTGAACATAGACTGACTGCCGGGGAAAATTCCCTCCTCCATTCCGGGAATAAACACAACAGGGAATTCAAGTCCCTTTGCAGAGTGGAGAGTCATAAGCACAACGGAATCCTCGTTTTCGTTATATGAGTCAATATCGGTTATAAGCGCAACATCCTCAAGAAAGTCAGAGAGATTAGGCTCCTCGCTTTCCTCCTGATACTTTATAAACATTGAGGAAAGCTCTTTAATATTATTCACCCTATCCTCATAGCTTTCGGGGTCCTCGGCAAGATAGTCAAGGTACTTTGTTTTTTCAAGCACCTCCTGAAGCAAATCGCTTAAGGGCATATTATTTTCCAGACACTGCTGAAAGCCTTTTATTAAATCGGTAAATCCCATAAGCTTTGAGGCACTGCGGGAGGTTTTTTGAAATTCGTCTGCCCTTTCGCAAACCTCAAACGCCGAAATTCCCAAGCCGGCGGATATTTCGGTAACATTTGCAAACATGGTATCGCCTATTTGCCTTTTTGGAACATTGATTATTCTTTGCAGGCGGACGCTGTCGGCAGGGTTATTGATAACCGCCATATAGGAAATAATATCTTTAATTTCCTTTCTGTCAAAGAAGCGGTGACCGCCGATAATTCTGTGAGCTATTCCGCTTTTTGTAAGCATAATTTCAAGATTTCGCGACTGAGCGTTCATACGGTAAAGGATTGCGTGGTCGCTTAATTTTCTGCCCTGACGGACATTTTTAATAATCTCGTCGATTATGTAGGCAGATTCGTCGCTTTCGTTTAATGCGGTATTAACAATGATTTTATCACCTGCGCCCGAACGGGTGAACAATGTTTTACCCTTGCGCTTTTTATTGTTTGCAATAACGGCATTTGCACCGTCGAGAATATTTTGGGTAGAACGGTAATTTTCCTCTAAGCGAATAACCTCGGCACCTTTGTAATGATGTTCAAAGGACAAAATATTTTCTATTGTTGCTCCTCTGAAGCGGTAAATGCTTTGGTCGTCGTCACCTACTACGCAGATATTTTTATACTCGTCGGCAAGGATTGAGGTTAAAACATATTGGGCGTGGTTTGTATCCTGATACTCATCTACCATTACATATTTAAACTGATTTTGATAGAGCTGACGCACATCTTCATTTTCTTTAAGCAGCTTAACGGTATTAAAAATAATATCGTCAAAATCCATAGCGTCCGACTTAAGCAGCTCGCTTTGATAAAGCTCATAGCACTGGGCTATTTTGCTTTTCCTAAAATCGTTTGCAGAGCAGGCCTTATACTCATTGCAGTCAATAAGGCTGTCCTTAGCTCTGCTTATTTCATTTAAAATTGATTTATGGTTAAT
Organism: uncultured Clostridia bacterium; assembly: GCA_945221685.1. Classification (GTDB taxonomy): domain Bacteria; phylum Bacillota; class Clostridia; order Oscillospirales; family Acutalibacteraceae; genus Eubacterium_R. The sequence continues at coordinate 6,825 of CALYNN010000083.1, forward strand.
AAGCTTATCCTCTATACCGAGCTGCTTTTGGCACTGCTTCATAACTCTTCTTGAGTCGTCGGTATCGTAAATGGTAAAGTGGTTTGTATAGCCCAGCCTTTCGCCGAAGCGTCTTAAAATTCTTGAGCAACAGCTATGAAAGGTGTACGCCCATATACTGTTTGCATCCTCGCCTACTGCCTTTATAAGCCTTTCTCTAAGCT
>CALYNN010000084.1 GCA_945221685.1 uncultured Clostridia bacterium
ACCTGACTGAATGTAAGCATTTCAGTACATAGCTTTGGTTAAATAGTTAACGGACAATTATACATAAACGCAATCTGCTCAATAAGACTTGTCCAAACAGGCTTTCTACCGGGCTGAGTACCGAAAATGTAAGGAAGCTCAAGAACACAGGTGCTGAAATTCTCGTCAGCGGCCTTTTCGCAAACCTCTTCCTGCATAATTCTTGACTTAATGTAAGGATTTCTTTGAGCTGCCTGCATATCAGGTCTAACCTTTGTAAGATAGCTAAAGTAAGAACCGAGAATTACTGCTCTCTTAATGCCTGCCTTTTTACAAAGGGGAAACATTCTCTCGAGAGGAGCAATGTTAAACTTCTTGTACGCATTCATTACAGGAGCCGGGAATTCAACTCTTTCATCAACACCTGCTGCAAAAATAAATACATCGTTGCCCTCAAGGAGCTGAAGAATTTCTTCATCTGACTTCTTGTTAATATCGCCGAAAATAATGTCCATTTCCTCAGGTATAGGAGCACCCTCCGGAAGAGGCGGCAATGCAACAGATGTAACCTTGTGGCCCTTGCTGATAAGCTGTTTTGCAGCTTCACAGCCGAGAAGACCGGTTCCGCCAATCATAAAAATATTCATTTTTTTACCCTCCGTAATTACGAACTATTTGGCACAAAATGCCATTACATATATTATAGACTCACTTTATTAGATTGTCAATAAATAATAATCATTACGGTGAAAATTTAGACAAATGCCAAATAATTTTGTAATTTCTAAGGTATATAGCCAGCACCTTTTCTTCGATTTCCGATACATCCTTTCGATAATCTGCTTTGCGAGGTTCTCGCCCGGTGTGCTATCTATTTTCTTTGCCATTTCGTTCATTCCTTTTTTCTCCTTCTTTCATTGTAGCACACTTAAAAAAAATGAAAAAGTGCGCAAGCTATTTTTCTAACTTACACACTTTATTTTGAAAGATCGTATCTTGATAAAAAGTTATTGACAAAAGCAAAAATCAAGCCGTAAAAAGCTTGATTTTTGTGGTGCAGAGAAGGGACTTTCGTCAAAACATTTTTTTGTGATTAAAGTAAACGCTAACGCATTTGCTAACAATCACTGCAATTGTTTTTCCTCTCAAAAACTGCCGTACAGTTGTGCGTCAGTTTTTGTAGCCGGTGAGGGTTCAAGTCCTACAAATATTAAAAATACCACAGCACACTACGGTGCTATGGTATTTTTGGTGCAGGAGAAGGGACTTGAACCCTCACCGAGCAACCCCGACTAGAACCTGAATCTAGCGCGTCTGCCATTCCGCCACTCCTGCGTATTGAATTTTTGTCCTCTAAATTTTACACGGCGAGGACTTCCGAGTCGGAGCGTTTTGTTAATCCACATTTTATAAAATAGCAAACGCTGAAATTATCTGCATAATTTTATGGCAGATGCGCTCCGCGGTACTCTTGCGGTACCCAAAATTTGTTTGTTGCGCCGCAACACAAATTTTGACCGCTACGCCTTTTCAGCCTGCGCTTCTTCTGCCACAGGCAGCGCTTGGCTGAAAACTGCCATTCCGCCACTCCTGCATATTGAACTTTTATCCTCTAAATTTTACACGGCGAGGGCCTCCGAGTCGGAGCTTACTTTCAGTTGAAAACTTACTTTTCTGCTTAATCCGAAAATATTCGATACATTGCCGAACATATTGCACGGCGAAAACATTCATATCCGCCGAAACAACACAGTGATAATAACACATTTGTCTTGAAATGTCAATTATATATGGTATAATTTATTTGGTGAAATTATGAAAAAGGTACTATGTATTATTGCTCCGATTTTTACAGTTGCCTATTCCCTGCTTTACGCGTCATTAGGCGGTTTTTCGGGCAACAGGTCGGCGCTGTCAAAAATCGGTCTTGAGCATCCCCTGCTGTTTACAATATGGGGAATTACAACAGTTTTTACACTGTTTTCAAACATAATAATCGGCTTCAAAAGAACGAAATACAAATTTTATATTGCTCTTTTATCTATTGCCGCAATAGGTATGCTTCTTACCTTATGCTTTGATTTTGATTATTCAAAGTACGCCCAATACATATTGCACTGCGTAGGTTCTCTTACCTTTTCGGCGGTAACGGGAACAACCGTATTTTTGCTCTTTTTACTTACGAAAAACTATCCTTTTGCTGTTATTTCTGCATTAATTCTTATTGCAGATTTAATACTGCTTTTGATTTTTAAGGAAACTGCTTTGATTGAGCTAATGCCTATTTTTGCCGGCTACATAATGCTTTCGGTACACAACTTAAGAAAGGAAAAGGAAAAAATTGAACTTATCGGAAAAGCTTAATGCTATTGACAGCTATCCCTTTCATATGCCCGGTCACAAAAGAAACAGTGATTTTCAGATACCCTGTGCAGAAATTGATATAACTGAAATTAACGGATTTGACAATCTTCATAATCCTACTGAAATGCTGGCAGATATGCAAAAGGACTTAGCTGAAATCTATGGTTTCAAAAAAAGCATTATATCTGTTAACGGCTCTACCTGCTGTATTCTCGCCGCCGTATCCGCTCTGTGCCGAAAGGGCGACAAAATAATAATTGCGAGAAACTGCCACAAATCAGTTTACAATGCCTGCTTTATAAACAATCTTGATGTTGTTTACATTGAGCCTGAATACGATTATGAATTTGGAGTATATACACGAATTAACCAAAGCACAGTTGACGAGGCGGTTAAGGGAAACCCTGATGCCTGTGCGGTAGTTATCACCTCGCCTACCTACGAGGGATTTATCAGCAGGATTAATTGCCCCATTCCGCTTATAATTGACGCTGCACACGGAGCACATTTCGGATTATGCGACTATCTGCCAAAAAAGCAGGAAGCGGATATAGTTATTCAATCCTTACACAAAACGCTTCCTGCTCTTACCCAGACGGCAGTAGTTCATATAAACAACGAAAAATATTATTACCAAGTAAAAAAATATATGGATATATTTGAAAGCAGCTCACCAAGCTATGTTCTTTTATCATCTGTTGACCGATGTATTGACTTTTTGAAAAACCGAAAGAGCTTTTTTGAGAGATATAAAACACTCTTAGAGGATTTCTACAGCAAAGCCGAAAGACTCAATAACTTAAAGCTTTTAAAAAATGATGACAAGAGCAGAATTGTTGTTATGTCAAATTCAATCAGCGGAGTAGAGCTTGCAGATATACTCAGAAGTAAATACAATATAGAAGCTGAGGGTGCCACACTTAATTATATTATATTGATTTCTACTGTATGTGACACAGCCGAAGGCTTCAAAAGGCTATACAATGCTCTTTCGGAAACAGACAGACAGGAAGGCAGCTTTACTCCATACTGCAAAAAACCGTCTATACCCGAAAAGATTTTTAACTCATATGATATTAATTGCGGAAATCCCTGCGACCTTAACAACTGTATAGATAAAATTTCTGCTGAATATGTTTTTGCTTATCCTCCGGGTATTCCCATAATTGTCCCCGGTGAAAAAATCAGCAAAGCAACCGTTGAAGAAATAAACGGGTTGATAGTTAACGGAGTAAATATTATAAGCGATAGCTCCCTTTTGCCTAACAAAATATTAGTATATTGACAAAGGATAGCTAATATTGTAAAATAGCATTAATAAAAATTTGTGAAAGAGGTGTTCTTTGTGAAAAGAATTAATACTTTAAGCTCACGCAATCTTTGCGAATCTGCAAAGAAGGGCGGCTGCGGCGAGTGCCAGACTTCTTGCCAGTCTGCAAGCAAGACTTCATGCTCTGTTGCCAACCAAAAATGCGAGCAGCTCAAAAAATAAGAATAAACGAAATTAGGCGGGAAACCCCCGCCTTTTTCTATGGGGTAATAAATGATACATTCATACAAAATGAACGGCTACAACATAATTATTGACCAAAACAGCGGATGCGTTCATTCCGTTGACGAGGTTGCCTACGATATTATAAATATGTACGAAAGCCAAAGCCGTGACATCATAAAAAAATATATACTCGAAAAATATAATAGCCGCCCGGATGTTACCGAGGATGATATTGAAGAATGCTTTAAGGATATTGAAGCGTTAAAGGCTGACGGAAGACTTTTTTCAAAGGACAGCTTCGAGGGTACTGCAAATGATTTTAAAAGGCGTCAGGGCGTAGTTAAGGCCATTTGCCTCCATGTTGCGCACGACTGCAATCTTGCCTGCAAATACTGCTTTGCCGGCAAAGGCGAATATGACGGTCCCAAGGGACTTATGACCTTTGAAACAGGCAAAAGGGCACTTGATTTTTTGATTGAGCAAAGCAAAACAAGAAAAAATCTTGAGGTTGACTTTTTCGGCGGTGAGCCTCTGCTTAACTGGGAGGTTTGCAAAAAGCTTGTAAAATACGGCAGAGAACAGGAAAAGAAGCACAACAAAAACTTTAGGTTTACGCTGACAACAAACGGAATTCTTTTAAATGATGAGGTAATGGATTTTTGTAACAGGGAGATGAGCAATGTTGTTTTATCTCTTGACGGGCGAAAGAAAACCAACGACCTTATGAGAGTTTCGAGAAACGGAAGCGGCTCCTACGATTTGATTACTGATAAATTCAAAAAATTTGCCGAATCAAGAAATCAAAAGGACTACTATATCAGAGGCACCTACACACATTACAATACAGACTTTTCAAAAGATATTATTCATATGGCGGATTTAGGCTTTAAAGAGCTATCCATTGAGCCTGTTGTATGTGCTCCAAGCGAGCCTTACGCCTTGAGGAATGAGGATTTGCCTGTGCTTAAGGAGCAATATCAAATTCTTGCAAACGAAATGCTGAGAAGATACAGAAAAGGTAACGGATTTACCTTTTATCATTATATGATTGACCTTGATGCAGGACCCTGTATAGTAAAAAGAATATCCGGCTGCGGCGTAGGTACTGAATATCTTGCAGTTACTCCGTCAGGTGAATTATATCCCTGTCATCAGTTTGTTGGCGACGAAAAATTCCTTTTGGGTGATATATGGAAAGGAATTACCAACGCTGATATACTGAAGCAATTTGAGGAATGTAATGTTTATTCTCACAGGGAATGTAAGGACTGCTTTGCAAAGCTATACTGCTCAGGCGGCTGTGCCGCAAACGCATATCACACCACAGGCTCTGTTAACGGAGTATATGAGTTCGGATGCGAGCTTCACAGAAAAAGAATAGAATGTGCAATAATGCTGAAGGTTGCAGAAGCAGAGGAACAGCTTAACATTGAATACTAAAAGACAGGCGCCGGCTTGAACATAAAATACGGCGTCTTTTCTTTTTTGAAGTAATCAACAGCTCGTTAAAAAATAATTAATTATCAACAAATAATTAAACTTTAAGTTTTTTAATTGACAATTACAGGTAAAATAGTTTATTATACATATGGGATTATTTGTATAAATCTTTCGGAGGACTTTTCTATGAGCTGGAAAGAAATTTATCAAAGCAAGCTTGTCACTGCCCAAGAGGCTATTCGTGCAATTCACGATAACGACAAGGTTGTAACGGGTTTTGCCTGCGGCGAGCCCTTCGGAATTGAAAGAGCTCTTATTGACAATTACAAAAACTACCGCAATGTAGAAATAATAAATATGTTGACATTGGGAGGCTCTCCGTGGTGCAAGCCTGAAATGAAGGGTCATTTTAAATTAAACTGTTTGTTTGCATCCCAAAGCAACAGAAAAGAAATTTCAGACGGTACCTGCGAGTTCACCACATCTCATTTTTATGAAATTCCCGATGTTATCAAAAACTATATTTGTCCTCGTGTCAGCATAGTAATGGTCTCCCCTCCCGACGAACACGGTTATGTTTCGTTCGGAACAACAGTTGATTATACGAGAGGCACAACCGATTACTGCGAGGTTGTTATTGCACAGGTAAACAAATATATGCCCCGAACCTTTGGCAACAGTATTAAGCATGTTAGGGATTTTACATATTTTGTTGAGATTGACGAGCCGCTTCCCGAGGTTAAAAGCGTTGACATAACCGATACGGAAATGGAAATCGGACGCTATTGTGCACAACTGATTAAGGACGGAGATTGTCTGCAGCTTGGCATAGGCAGTATTCCAAACGCTGTATGTGAGCAGCTTTGGGATAAAAAAGATTTAGGACTGCATAGCGAATTAGTCGGTGACGGCGTAGTTGACCTGCTTGAAGCCGGAATAATTAACAACAAGAAAAAGCAGACAAATAACGGAAGAACTGTTTTAGGGGCAGCACTCGGCTCCGAAAAGCTCAATAAATATATTGACAACAACCCCTCTGTTGAGCTTCATCCAATTGATTATGTTAATAATCCTATAGAAATTGCTAAAAACGACAATATGGTTTCTATAAACTCCTGTCTTCAGGTTGATCTGCTGGGTCAGGTTGTTTCCGACACTGTTGGATTAAATCAGTTCTCAGCCGTTGGCGGTCAGGTTGATTTTGTAAGAGGTGCAACAATGAGCAACGGCGGCAGGTCTATTATTGCAATGCCGTCGACTGCTAAGAAAGGACTGATTTCAAGAATTGTTCCGCTGATAACCGAGGGCAGTGCTGTTACAACACCGAGAAATGATGTTAACTATGTTGTTACCGAATACGGAATAGCACAGCTAAAAGGAAGAACGCTCAAAGAAAGAGCAAAATCATTGATTTCCATAGCTCATCCTAAGTTTAGACCTCACCTTGTTCTTGAATACAGAAAAAGGTTTAACGAGGACCCCTTTACCAATGAAGAGAGAAAGGAATATTTTGGAGAGGTAAAGCAACAGCTTAACGATGTAAAAGAGCATATTAAGGATGATGTTTTATCAATGCTTCCAATCGAAAAAAATTCAAAAGGAGAACAGAATGGGTAAATTTAAAAAAGAGCATTTTGGTATCGCAAGAAAAATCGTTTCAAATATGACCGCTGAAAGCTGGGAGAAAATTCC
>CALYNN010000085.1 GCA_945221685.1 uncultured Clostridia bacterium
TTCCGTTGAGCCGACGCCTGTTGAAACGGCACAAACTGCACCGTAGGGACAGGTATGGGAGGCTGCACCGATAATGCAGTCGCCTGCGGTAACGATACCCTTTTCGGGAAGCAGGGCGTGCTCAATGCCCATATTGCCCACATCGTAGTAGTGGAGAATATCGTTTTTCTTTGCAAACTCACGAACCTGTTTGCAGTTTTCGGCAGACTGAATATCCTTGTTGGGAGTAAAGTGGTCCATTACAAGAGATATTCTTGTTTTATCGAAAACGGTTGTTTTGCCGAATTTATTCATTTCATTAATGGCGACAGGAGAGGTTACATCATTTCCCAGCACCATATCAAGATTTGCTTCTATTAACTGACCTGCAGTGACACTGTCAAGACCTGCGTGGGCGGCTAATATTTTTTGAGTCATAGTCATACCCATATTATATCACCTGCTTACGTAGTAGTAATTAAATATCGTCGGTAAATGAGCCTTCGCCTCTTTCAAGTGAGGTTATACCGGTTCTGGCAAGCTCAACAATACCGAATTTTTCTTCAATAGCGTCTGCAAACTCATCGATTATGCTTCCGCTTCCGGTGAATTCAAGAGTTATGGTTTCCTTTGAAATATCGAGAACTCTTGCGCCGTAGCCCACATTAAAGGCAAGAAGCGCATTTTTCTGCTCTATTCCGGCAGCCTTTACCTTTATTAAAAGAAGCTCTGAGGAAACAGACTTCTCATCGGAAAGCTCGGCAACCTTTTTAACAATTTCAAGCTTAAGAAGCTGAGTCTTAATCTGCCTAACATTTTCAGGCTCTGTATAAGTTTCGATAGTCATTCTCGAAAATGCAGGGTCCTCTGTTTCGCTAACGGTTAAAGAGCTGATGTTGTAGCTTCTTCTTGAAAAAAGGCTTGCCACACGCTGAAGCACACCGCTTTCGTTATCTACGAGAACAGACAGCACTAATTTTTTCTTCATTGCCAAAGCCTCCTTAATTAAATTTTTCGATAATATCCGTATGAGCTCCTCCGGGAGGAATCATAGGAAGAACATTTGAATCGGGAGAAATTCTGCAGTCAACAAGAACAGGGCCGTTATACTCAAGAGCCTCCTTGAGAACCGCATCAATATCGTCGTTTGTATTAATTCTTAATCCCTTAACACCGAATGCCTCGGCAACCTTTACAAAGTCGGTTGCTCTATGGGGGTCGGTATCGGCAAAGCGGTTTTGATAAAAGAGCTTCTGCCACTGACGAACCATTCCCAAAACGGTGTTATTCATAATAAACATTTTTACGGGAACATTGTAGGAAGCCGCAGTTGCCAGCTCCGCCAAATTCATATGGAAGCCGCCGTCGCCTGCAAACATAATTACGGTTTTATCGGGGCAGCCTATTTGACCGCCGATTGCCGCACCCATTGAATAGCCCATTGTTCCCAAGCCACCTGAGGTCAAAAGCGTATGGGGCAGCTTATACTTATAAAACTGTGCCGCCCAAAGCTGATGCTGACCTACATCTGTTACGACAATAGTATCGTCGTCAGTAGCTGCGTCAATCTTTTCGATAAGTATTTGGGGGTTAACATAATCGCCTATTTGAAGCTGTTCAAATGGCTTTCTGTAGCCGTTGATTTCATTTTTCCATTCAGTGTGGTCAAGCTGCTCAACAGCCTGTGTAAGCTGAGGAATAAGCTGAGCAAGGTCGCCTCGTAAATGATAATTTGAAACGATGTTTTTATCCATTTCCGCGGCGTCAATATCAATATGTAAAATCTCTGCATTAGGAGCAAACTTCTTTCTGTTTCCTGCAACTCTGTCGGAAAATCTTGCGCCTGCAACAATAAGCACATCACAGTCGTGAGCCGCCTTATTTGCCTCAAAATGACCGTGCATACCGATAAGTCCCACATGAAGCGGATGACCGTTAGGGAATGCACCCAGTCCCATTAGTGAAGAAACTACGGGAGCGTCAATCTTTTCGGCAAAGGTAACAAGGTCTTCACCAACATTTGAAAGGATAGCACCGCCGCCTACATAGATAATAGGCTTCTTTGCTCCGTTAATAAGCTCAACTGCTCTTTCAAAGCATCTGTTTTTAGGATGAACAGGCTCATTTGGCTGTTGGGCAGGCTCAGGTGTATAATCACATTCTGCCGCAGTAATATCCTTAGGAATGTCAACAAGTACGGGTCCCTTTCTGCCGCTGATAGCAATTTTGAAGGCTCTTCTTATTGTAGGGGCAAGCTCCTCAACAGACTTAACCTGAAAGTTATGCTTTGTTATCGGCATGGTAACACCGCAAATATCAACTTCCTGGAAAGAATCTCTGCCCAAGCCTGAGGTTGCGTAGTTACAGGTGATTGCTACAACAGGGATTGAGTCCATATAAGCAGTTGCAATACCTGTTACAAGGTTTGTTGCGCCGGGACCTGAGGTAGCAAAGCAAACGCCTACCTTACCTGTTGCCCTGCTGTATCCGTCGGCGGCGTGAGCCGCGCCCTGCTCGTGAGCAGTAAGTATATGCTTGAATGTATCTCCGTACTTATAAAGCTCGTCAAACACATTCAGTATAGTTCCTCCCGGATAGCCGAAAATTGTATCAACATTTTGCTCTTTAAGTACTTCGAGAATAATCTGAGAACCGTTAAGTTTCACTTAAATCCTCCCCTTTCTCAGTAATCCAAACTGTGTATTGAAAAATATTTACAGATATAATATACTCTTTGAATGGCAAAGTCAAGTATAAAGAAATATAAAATATGCTTGTAAATTCAGCTTTTTTGGTATATAGTTATACTTAAATCGGCGAAGCTTGCGGAATTAACGCACCGCCGCAAATAAAATACCCAGACTTATAACATACGAAAGAGAAGGAAAATAAATCTATGAAACTCGGAATTGTAGGCTTGCCTAATGTAGGCAAAAGCACACTTTTTAACGCAATAACAAATGCAGGTGCACAAAGCGCCAATTATCCCTTCTGCACAATAGAGCCGAATGTGGGAATGGTAAGCGTTCCCGACGAGCGACTTGATAAGCTTGCAGAGATGTATAATCCCGACAAATTTACACCTGCCACAATTGAATTTGTTGATATTGCAGGACTTGTTAAGGGTGCCTCACAGGGTGAAGGATTAGGTAACAAATTTCTTTCTCACATAAGAGATGTTGACGCTATAATTCATGTTGTTCGCTGCTTTGAAAACGACGATATAACTCATGTTGACGGAAGCGTTGACCCTGCAAGAGATATTGAAACAATTAACCTTGAGCTTGTTTTATCCGACTTGGAAATTCTTTCAAGAAGAATTGACAGCAGAAAAAAGGCAATGAAGGGCGATAAATCACTTGCCGCTGAGGTTGAATTTTTGGAGCGTCTCCAAGGTGAAATGGAGCAGGGTAAAACAGCAAGAAGCGTTGAGATAAGCCAGGAGGAGAGCGAATTTCTTAAGGAGGTTTCCCTGCTGACAATCAAGCCTGTTATTTATGCCTGCAATATGGGCGAAGACGATTTTACAAACGGAATTGAGAATAATAAATATTTTGCCGAAGTAAAAGAGATTGCAGCGACAGAGGGTGCCGAAACTCTGCCTATTTGCGCCGAGATGGAGGCTGAGATAGCACAGCTTGACGAAGATGAAAAGGAAATGTTTTTGGCTGATATGGGCCTTGAAAAAAGCGGACTTGACAGGCTTATCAAAAAGAGCTATTCCCTTCTGGGTCTTATTTCTTACCTTACGGCAGGCAAGCCGGAGGTAAGGGCGTGGACAATCAAAAAGGGCACAAAGGCTCCTCAGGCGGCAGGTAAAATTCACACGGATTTTGAAAGAGGATTTATCAGAGCAGAGGTAGTTGCCTTTGACGATTTGATTGCCTGCGGCAGTATGGTGGCGGCAAAGGAGAAGGGTCTTGTTCGCTCCGAGGGCAAGGATTATGTTATGAAAGACGGCGATATTGTCCTGTTTAGATTCAATGTCTAATCGATAATGTTAAGCTTTTGTTAAAGCTCAAAAGACAATCGGACGAGATATAGTACACTTTATACAAATTTATCATATTTTTCACATATTGTTAATATATTTTGTGCTTTTTTAATAGTTTTTGTTGACTATCCTAATTTTTTTTGGTATTATAGTTCATAAGGTGGGAGAGATTTATGTCAAAAGTATTCCCGAACATTGACAACGGCATTATCGCCGAAGCACAATCGGGTGACATAGAAAAACTTGAATATATAATTAAGAGCTACGCAAGTGCCGTTGAGATAATTGCCAAGGGCTACTACAACTCCCCTGTTGAAACCGAGGACCTTAAGCAAGAGGGTATGATTGGTCTGCTTGCAGCCATTAAATCTTATGACGCAGCCAAGGGTGCCGGCTTCAAAACCTATTCATCACGCTGTATAGACAACGCTATGCAGAACGCGATTAAGAGAAATACCAGAAAAAAGGATATTCCCGGCAACAGTCTTGTTGAATATCTTGATGAAGAAATTCCGTTGGCAAGCAGCTTTCGAAGCGCAGAGGACGATTTCATTTCCCGTGAAAGCGTATCGCAGCTTAACGAAGAGCTTAACAGCGTTCTTTCAAAATTCGAAAACGAAGTATTAAGGTTGCACATTATCGGCTGCAGCTACAACGAAATTGCCGAAAGGCTTGGTAAAAGTCCAAAGGCAATTGACAATGCTTTGCAAAGGGTCCGTAACAAGCTTTCGGGTTACTTTACGGATTTTTAATAAATATCCAAGGCGAAATATTTAGATTGAGAGGTAAAAAAGATGTTTGAAGACAAGACACTGACCTGCAAGGATTGCGGCAACGATTTTGTTTTTACCGCAGGCGAGCAGGAGTTCTTTGCTGAAAAGGGCTTTACCAACGAGCCTCAGAGATGCAAAGAGTGCCGCGACAAGAGAAAAGCAGCCGCCAGAGCTCCCAGAGAGTATCACGACGCTGTTTGCGCAGAATGCGGCAAAGAGTGCAAGGTTCCGTTTGTTCCAAACGGCGAGCGCCCCGTATATTGCAGTGAATGCTTCGCAGCTAAAAAAGAAGCTGACGAATAATTTATAAATTAAGAAGACCGCGCAGAACACTAAAGTTTTGCCGCGGTTTTTTTAATTGAGCCAAAAAAGTTCTTGACATATTAATTCTGCTGTGTTAATATTATTGAGCAACAAACGCAGAGGTATCGAAGTGGTCATAACGAGGCGGTCTTGAAAACCGTTTGTCCGAAAGGGCGCGTGGGTTCGAATCCCACCCTCTGCGCCAACAAAGAAACACCGTTTTTTACGGTGTTTTTTTTGCGTGTAAGGGTGGCAGATTCGAACCCACAATACTTTCAGGGCTCCCGCAAAGCTTTGCTTTGTGGGAAAAGGAAAAACAAATGAAGTGCTTGTTATGCGTTTGCGTAGCAAATGTATTTAAGCACGAATTTTGTTTTGACGCAATCCCACCCTCTGCGCCAACAAAGAAACACCGTTTTTTTACGGTGTTTTTTTTGCGTGTAAGGGTGGCAGATTCGAACCCACAATACTTTCAGGGCTCCCGCAAAGCTTTGCTTTGTGGGAAAAGGAAAAACAAATGAAGTGCTTGTTATGCGTTTGCGTAGCAAATGTATTTAAGCACGAAATTCGTTTTGACGCAATCCCACCCTCTGCGCCAACTAAGAAACACCGTTTTTTACGGTGTTTTTTTGCGTGTAAGGGTGGCAGATTCGAACCCACAATATTTTAAATAACCATCGTAAAAAGCGCACCGCAATCCTTTGCAGTACGCTTTTACTTTAACGGTATTTAAATCTTTTACAGCTCTTTGCAGTAGTAACGGGGAGGAGTGGTGTAGCTTGTTGGATTATCAGGCGTAGCTCCGTAATTTACTACCTTAACATCGTTGTAATTTGATGTTGACATATCTACAAAATTATTTTCTGCATACTGTAGGTATTCCTCATCTGAGATATTGTTAAATGTATATTTTCCGGGATAGTTGCTTGAGGTATATGAGCAGTTAAAATACATTGGATAATTAACATACTTAAAGGTATTGTTGCTGATTGTCAAACCACTGCTTCCTACAACATATATACCCTTCGTTACATAGTCGGAGGAGGAGTCGGTTCCGTATGCCTTGCCGGTAGTATCTCTGCCGATTCCGTTAAAGGTATTGTTAGTAATAACTGAATTTTTCCAGTTAACAGAGCCTATTGCATATTTAACGCAATTTGTAAACCTACAGGAATCAACAGTAACCTCTGTATGATACTTATCGGGTGTAAAGGCGTGGGTGCCCACAGCAGTTTGAACATTTGTAAATGAGCACTTGCTGATTGTTATCTTTTTATTTGGAGTGCAGTCATAATTAGTCCAGCTTTGGCTGAATCCGCCTGTATTCCTGTCGTTAACATCAAGGTTGATACACTCGTTTACCGAGTCCTTAATCGTCATTTGAGAATTAGAGAAGCTGCAGTTTGTGAAGCTTACATTATAGGAAGCGTCAAGCTCAACAAAGTGGCCGTTTCCGTTTATTCCTGTCATCTTAATATTTTGAAAGCTGATATTCTTACTGTGGCACAAAACAAATGCTGCACGCTCTTTGAGATTAGACGGTGCATTATTCATCTTTATTGTAGCACTTCCGTAGCCTATAAACTTAACATCGTGAACACCGTTATATCCGCTATAAGTCTTTTTATTATCGATTACAGACGGGGCGCAAAGCATAAACATAGTTGAGCTTGCACTAAGCTTTGAGGTTCCTGTTGAGCCTGCTTTATTAAGAACAACGCCATCGTTAAGCTTAATTGTAACATTACTGGGGACATACAAAGCATTAGTAATATTGTAGGTGCCTTTTGTAAGAGTAAGAGCTGTC
>CALYNN010000086.1 GCA_945221685.1 uncultured Clostridia bacterium
ACACGCGTAAGATCGTCGGCAGCGTCAGATGTGTATAAGAGACAGACTCTATTCTTATGGAGCTTCTTACCGATGAGGGTATGGGAACAATGTTTAAAAGCAGATAAAGACGGAAGGAAAATATATGGATACAAAAGAGCTTGATTTGGAATACATTGCTCACTCATACAATAGATTTGATGTTACGCTTGTTAAGGGCAAGGGCTCAACTGTATGGGATGAAAGCGGAAAGGAATACATAGATTTTGGTTCCGGAATAGGCGTAACCGCCTTTGGTCTTGCCGACGATGAATGGAAAAAGGCTGTTATCAGCCAGCTTGACAAGGTTCAGCACACAAGCAATCTTTATTACACCGAGCCTTGCGCAAGGCTTGCAAAGCTTCTGTGCGATAAAAGCTCTATGAAGCGGGTGTTTTTCGGCAACAGCGGAGCCGAGGCAAACGAGGGTGCAATTAAATTTGCAAGAAAATATTCGGTAGATAAATACGGCGAGGGACGAAGCACGGTAATCACTCTTGTTAATTCCTTTCACGGAAGAACTCTTGCAACTCTTGCCGCCACGGGACAGGACAGCTTTCATAAGGATTTCGGTCCCTTTCCCGAGGGATTTAAATACTGCCCTGCAAACGATATTGAAGCATTAGGCAAATTAATTACAGATGATGTTTGCGCAATAATGTTTGAATGTATTCAGGGCGAGGGCGGAGTTAACAATCTTGATTATGACTTTGTTAAGGCCATTGAATCCTACGCAAAGGAAAAGGATATACTCATTATAGTTGACGAGGTACAAACAGGAAACGGCAGAACGGGTAAATACTTTGCGTATCAAAATTACGGTATTACTCCTGATATTATTTCTACTGCAAAGGGACTTGCAGGAGGACTTCCCATGGGTGCCGTGCTTTTAGGCGAAAAGCTAAAGGACACGGTTACGCCCGGCTGTCACGGCTCCACCTTCGGAGGCAATCCTGTCTGTGCGGCGGGCGCCTGCTCAATAGTATCAAGAATTGACGACGAATTTCTTGATGAGGTTTGCAGAAAAAGCGAGCACATAAAGGAATTTTTATCCTGCGTAAAGGGTGTTAAATCCGTTAGCGGAATGGGACTTATGCTTGGCATTGAAGCAGAGAAAAATGCAGGAGAAATTGCAAGGGAATGTCTTGAAAAGGGACTGCTTGTTTTAACGGCAAAAACTAAGGTTAGGCTTCTGCCTGCGCTGAATATTTCTATGCAGGAGCTTAACAAAGGATTAAATATTTTGAAAGAGGTAATTGAAAAATGAAGCATTTATTGAAATTGCAGGACTTAAGTCAAAAGGAAATACTTGATATTCTTAACCTTGCCGACCAGCTTAAATACGAAACAAAGCACGGAATTGAGCATCATCATCTTAAGGGCAAAACACTTGGTATGATTTTTCAAAAAAGCTCAACACGAACCCGTGTAAGCTTTGAAACAGGTATGTATCAGCTTGGCGGTCAGGCACTCTTCCTTTCAAACAGAGATTTGCAAATAGGCAGAGGCGAGCCTGTTCAGGATACCGCCCGTGTGCTTTCACGCTATCTTGACGGAATTATGATTAGAACCTTTGAGCAAAAAGAGGTTGAGGATTTGGCTGAATACGGCTCAATTCCCATTATTAACGGACTTACCGACTACTGTCATCCCTGTCAGGTGCTGGCAGATTTAATGACAATACGCGAATACAAAAAGAGCTTTGACGGCTTAAAGCTCTGCTTCATTGGCGACGGAAACAATATGGCAAACAGCCTTATTGTCGGTGCAATTAAAATGGGTATGAGCTGTGCAATCGCCTGCCCTGACGGCTACAAGCCCGACGCCGAAATTATGAAATGGGCGCAGGAAAACGGCGACTTTATGTGCAGTGATAATATTCTTGAATGTGCAAATGGTGCCGATGTGCTTTATACAGATGTTTGGGCTTCTATGGGACAGGAGGAGGAAAAGGCGGAAAGAGAAAAGGTATTTAAGGATTTCCAAATTAACGACTCGGTTATGGAAGCGGCAAACGAGGGTGCAATGGTGCTTCACTGCCTGCCTGCCCACAGAGAAGAGGAAATTACCGCAAAGGTATTTGAGGAGCACGCAGACGAAATTTTTGACGAGGCTGAAAACAGGCTTCACGCACAAAAGGCAGTACTCGTAAACTTATTAGGCTGATAGGATTGAAATTATGGAAGATAAAAAAATTTATCTTTGCCTTGAGGACGGAAGGGTGTTTGAGGGCATAAGCTTCGGCGCCAAGGGCGAGGTAACGGGCGAGCTTGTATTTGCAACGGGAATGGGCGGATACATTGAAACGCTGACAGACCCAAGCTACTACGGTCAGATTGTTATGCAGACCTTTCCCCTTATCGGCAACTACGGCTTTATTGACGAAGACAGTGAATGCAAAAAAAGCGCAGTAAGCGCATACATCGTTAGAGAATATTGCGATACTCCGTCAAATTTCAGGTGTGACGAAGCTCTTAACGATTACCTGAAAAGAAACAACATTATAGGTCTTTACGGCGTTGACACAAGAGAGATTACAAAAAGAATAAGAGAACAGGGTGTAATGAACGCCTTAATCACCGATAATCCCGAAAAGGCAGACTGCTTTGAAATAATGTCGTACAAAATAAGCAACGCGGTTGAAGCGGTTTCCTGCAAAAAGCCCTATATGACAGCGGCGGAAAATCACCTTTACAATGTTGTGCTAATTGACTACGGAACGAAGAAAAATATTATAAGAGAACTTAATAAGCGCGGTTGTAATGTTGCGGTTGTGCCGTATGACACAAAGGCTGAGGATATACTGTCGCTGAATCCCGACGGCATTATGCTTTCAAACGGCCCAGGTGACCCTGCGGAAAACACAAGAGCCATTGAGGAGCTTAAAAAGCTTGTGGGCAAAAAGCCGATTTTTGCAATTTGCCTCGGTCATCAGCTCCTTGCGCTTTCACAGGGCGCAAAAACCGAAAAGCTGAAATACGGCCACAGAGGAGTTAATCAGCCTGTTAAAAATCTTAAAAGCGGCAGAACCTTTGTTTCGTCGCAAAATCACGGCTACGCCGTTACTAACGAAACAGTTGAAGCCGCAGGCGGAAAAATCAGCTACATAAATGCCAACGACGGAACCTGCGAGGGAATTGATTACGATGAGCTTAACGCTTTTTCAGTTCAGTTTCACCCCGAAGCCTGTTCCGGTCCCCACGACACAAGATTTATATTTGACAGATTTATTGAAATGATGGGAGGTAAGGAATAATGCCTCTTAACAAAGATATTAAAAAGGTGCTTGTTATCGGCTCCGGTCCTATTGTAATAGGTCAGGCGGCGGAATTTGACTACGCCGGTGCGCAGGCTTGCCGCGTTCTTAAGGACGAGGGTATTGAGGTTGTGCTTGTTAACTCAAACCCTGCTACCATAATGACAGACAAGGCTCTTGCAGACCATATTTACCTTGAGCCGCTTACCGAGCAGACAGTTAAAAGAATTATTGAAAAAGAGCGTCCCGACTCAATTTTGTGCGGCTTAGGCGGTCAGACGGGACTTACCATAGGTATGCAGCTTGCCAAGGACGGCTACCTAAAGCAAATGGGAGTTAAGCTTCTCGGAACAAACGCCGAGGCTATTGACAAGGCTGAGGACAGGCAGATGTTTCGCGACACAATGGTAAAAATCAATCAGCCCGTTGTGCCCAGCGATATTGCCACTACCGTTGAGGAGTCTGTAAAAATTGCAGATGAAATAGGCTATCCCGTTATAATCCGCCCTGCCTTTACCTTAGGCGGTGCAGGCGGCGGCGTTGCATACAATCAGCAGGAGCTTGAGATAATCGCCAAAAACGGACTGATGCTCTCCCCTATTACTCAGGTGCTTGTTGAAAAATACATTGCCGGCTGGAAGGAAATAGAATTTGAGGTTATGAGGGACAGTGTGGGCAATGTTATTGCCGTCTGCTCCATGGAAAACTTCGACCCCGTAGGAGTTCACACCGGCGACAGCATTGTTATTGCACCGGCTGTTACTCTTGCCGACAAGGAGCTGCAGATGCTTCGCTCGGCTTCTCTTGATATTATTACAGAGCTTGGAATTGAGGGCGGCTGCAACTGCCAATTTGCCCTTAATCCCGAAAGCTTTGAATATTCGGTAATTGAGGTTAATCCCCGAGTTTCGCGCTCCTCTGCCCTTGCGTCAAAGGCAACAGGCTACCCCATTGCAAAGGTTACGACTAAAATTGCGCTGGGCTACACCCTTGATGAAATTAAAAACGATATTACGGGAAAAACCTGCGCCTGCTTTGAGCCGTCCCTTGACTATGTTGTTGTTAAGCTACCCAAGTGGCCCTTTGACAAATTTGTTAACGCATCAAGGAAATTAGGCACACAAATGAAAGCCACAGGCGAGGTTATGAGCATTGCGCCCGGCTTTGAAATGGCAATAATGAAGGCGGTGCGTGGTGCGGAAATAGGCCTCGACACATTAAACAACAAGGCTCTTGACGGTGCCGACCTGCACGAAAGGCTCAAGGAGCAGGACGACTTAAGGCTGTTTACAGTTTTCAAGGCGCTTAAAAACGGTATTTCCATAGACGAAATTCACCGTATAACAATGATTGACGAGTGGTTTTTAGGCAAGCTTAAAAACCTCGCAGACTTCGAAAAAGAAATTGAAGGCAAGCCTCTTTCCGAGGAAATGTATCTTCGCGGAAAGAGCCTTGGCTACACCGACAGCGCGCTGAAAAAAATCAGCGGCTCCCCTCTTATTTACCACAGGGACTGCGTTTACAAAATGGTAGACACCTGCGCGGCAGAGTTTGCGGCAGAGACTCCTTATTTCTACTCAACCTACGACAATCATTGCGAGGCAAGAGAGCTTGAAGGCTCCGGAAGGGAAAAGATAATAGTATTAGGCTCGGGACCTATACGCATAGGTCAGGGAATAGAATTCGACTATTCCTCCGTTCACTGCGTATGGACACTTAAAGAGCTTGGCTATGATGTAATACTTATCAACAACAATCCCGAAACCGTATCCACTGATTTTGACACAGGCGACAGACTTTATTTTGAGCCGCTTACCGAAGAAGATGTTATGAACATTATCAGGTGCGAAAAGCCTATGGGTGTTGTTGTTGCCTTTGGCGGACAAACGGCTATTAAGCTTACAAAATTCCTTGATGAAAACGGAATTAAAATTTTAGGAACAAGCGCAGAATCCATTGATATTGCAGAGGACAGAGAACGCTTTGACGGACTGCTTGAACGCTTCGGCATTTTCAGACCCAAGGGTGAAAGTGTTATGACAACCGACGAGGCGCTTGCGGCGGCAGGCAGGCTTGAATATCCTGTTTTGCTTCGCCCCTCCTATGTTATCGGCGGTCAAAATATGACTATTGCTTACACCGACGACGATGTTAAGCAGTATATGGAAATTATCCTTTCCCAAGGAATTGAAAATCCTGTGCTTGTTGACAAATATATGATGGGCACGGAGCTTGAGGTTGACTGCATTAGCGACGGAGAAGATGTGCTTATTCCCGGAATTATGGAGCATATAGAAAGAGCAGGCGTTCATTCGGGCGACTCCATTGCAGTATATCCGCCCTATAACCTAAACGATATTATGCTTGAAAAGATTTGCGATATTTCACAAAAGCTTGCCTTATCCTTGGGAACACAGGGACTTGTTAACATTCAGTATCTTATTTATCAGGATGAGCTGTATGTTATTGAGGTAAATCCAAGAGCGTCAAGAACTATTCCTTATATAAGCAAGGTTACGGGCGTTCCTATGGTTGAGCTTGCTACAAAAATTATGGTTGGCGAAAAGCTTAAGGACCTTGGCTACGGTACGGGACTTTATGCTACTCCTCCCTATTTTGCAGTTAAGGTACCTGTATTCAGCTTTGAAAAGCTAAACGATGTTAATTCAAAGCTCGGCCCCGAAATGAAATCAACCGGCGAGGTGCTGGGAGTAGGAAAAAATCTTTCGGAAGCGTTGTTTAAGGGTCTTGTTTCTGCAGGCTTTAAAACAGATTTTCACAAACGCGACAGGCACGGAGTACTGATTACCGTTACAAAACAGGACAGGCTTGAAATAATTAATCTTGCCAAAAAGCTTGAGGATTTGGGCGCTCATATTTGGGCAACGCCCGAAACAGCAAAGGCTATCGAGGGTCTTGGTATAAAGGTTTCGGTTGTAAACAAGCTTCGCGAGGATAACTCCATTATGGATTTAGTTGAATCGGGAGAGCTTGACTACATTGTTTACACAGGAAAAAGCGACAAGAAATCAATAGCCGACTATATAAGGCTTCACAACAGGGCAAATCAACTTGGCATTGCCACTATAACCTCGCTTGACACGGCAAACGCCATTGCAGACATTATTGCTTCGCGCTACAAGGAAACAAACACGGAGCTTGTAGATATTAACAATATGCGCAAGGAAAAAGGAATTCTTAAATTCTCCAAAATGCAGGGCACCGGCGATGACTACATTTTCTTTAACAATCAATGCGGCATTATCACCTGCCCCGAAAGCTTTGCCATTGAATTTACCGACAGGCACAAGGGCATAGGCGGCGACGGAATAGTGCTTATTGAAGGCAGCAGTGTTGCCGACGCAAAAATGCGTATATTTAACATTGACGGCTCCGAGGGCAAAATGGCAGGAAACTCCATTAGATGCGTGGGTAAATTCCTTTACGATAACGGAATCGTAAAGAAAGAGAATATGACAATTCTTACGGCTTCGGGAATTAAAAGGCTTTCACTGTTTACACTGTCTCTTATACACATCTCCGAGCCCACGAGACTAGGCATGATCTC
>CALYNN010000087.1 GCA_945221685.1 uncultured Clostridia bacterium
GGGCGAGGAGCAATTCCTCACCGGTGGTAAAGTCCACGACCCGCTCAGGCGGCTGATACGGTGCAATTCCGTAACCGAAGGGTAAAGTCCGGATGAGAGAAAATGTTTGCCGACAGAGTTATTTTATCACTCTTATCTGTCGGTATAGGTCAAAGCATTTACGCCCTGACGGTTTTATATCGTCGGGGCTTCTCTTTTGCCCAAAAAGGAGAACACTATGAAAAACAAAAAGGTAAGAGTAATCACAGGTACGGCTATGCTTACTGCCGTTGCGGCGGTATTGCAGTTTATTGAGGTTTCAATACCGATTATGCCAAGCTTTATTAAGCTTGATTTTTCGGATTTGCCCGAAATAATCGGAGCCTTTGCCTACGGTCCCGTTGCCGGTGTACTTATTGCACTGCTGAAAAACATAATTCATTTGCCGTTTTCAAACAGTATGTATATCGGAGAGCTGTCAAACTTTATTCTCGGTGCAGTTTTTGCACTGACTGCAGGACTGATTTACAAGCGCAAAAAAACAAAGAAAACCGCCTTTATTGCCGGTGCGACAGGTGCTTTTGCAATGGCGGCAGTCAGCATCGTTACAAATTATTTTGTAATTTATCCTCTTTACTACAATGTGCTCGGCTTTCCCGAAGAAGCAGTATTGCAAATGTATCAGGTAATACTTCCGAGTGTTAAAAGCATTTTGCAGGCACTTATTGTTTTCAACGTTCCGTTTACATTTGTTAAGGGATTAATAAGCGTATTGATTTCAATGGTAATATACAAGCCGATTAGTTCTTTGCTTAAAGGAAAAAAGGATATGGTATCATAACAAACAGAATATACAAATTATTAAAGCACAGCTTTGCAAAAATGCGGCTGTGCTTTTTCTTTATTTGTATTTATTTGTATTTGTAATAAAGCATACAGTGGCAGAAGCCTTCAAAATTTTCATCGGCAATTTGCTTTTTAAACTCCTCGCACATACACTTATTTTTTTCGCTTTTACCGATTCGGCAGGGGCAGTAGCCGTCATTTTTCTTAAGTCCCTCTTTTATTTTATCTGCAATCTTTTTATCGGGATTTTCTACTATTTTCATATAATCACCATTCCTTAAAAATTTCAATTTATTTATAATCAGGCTTTTCGGATATATTTTTTACAGAGCACCACTCCCATAATCAGCAACACGGGAAATATAACGGCGAAAAAAATTCCCAATTTTAAATTATCACCGTTGGCTCCCGAAATAATGCCCACAAGGGTAGGTCCTGCCGAGCAGCCTAAATCGCCGCCTAATGCAAGCAAGGCAAACATTGCGGTGCCGCCGTTTTTTATTGAAGCCGCCGCTTTGCTGAAGCTTCCCGGCCACATTATTCCGACGGAAAGTCCGCAAAGGGCACAACCCGCCAGGCTTAATGCCGGCGACGGTGAAAGAGAAATCAACAAATAAGATATAACGCAAAGTGCTCCGCTTAAGACCATAAATTTGTCAAGATTAATTTTATCACCCCATTTACCGTAAAAGGCTCTTGATGCGCCCATTAATATTGCAAAGGACATTGGCCCTGCCAAATCGCCTACTGTTTTTGAAACTCCCAATCCCTGCTCGGCAAAAACAGACGCCCACTGACTTACCGCCTGCTCGCTTGCACCGGCGCATATCATCATAATAAGCAGAAGCCAAAATATTTTCTTTGAAAAAAGCTCCTTAAGAGAAGCACTTTTTTCACTCTCTGCAACAGGCATAGCCACAGGAGAAGAAGCAAACAGAAGTGCATTTGAAAGAGGAAGCAACGCCCATATTAAAGCAAGGAAGCGCCAATTTTCTATTGTAAAAGCTCTAAAGAACAATGTTGAAAGCAGAACTACCGCCACATGCCCCCAGCAATAAAAGGAGTGAAGCAGGCTCATTGCCTTTTCCTTATTTTCTGTTGGACAGGCTTCCATAATAGGACTGATTAAAACCTCTATTATTCCGCCGCCTACTGCATAAATTATAACGCAAACAAGTATTCCCAAAAAGGAATCGGAAAATGCTGTTGGCAAAACGGTAAGAAGAGCAAGTCCCGCACAGCAACAGATATGGGCAAAAATTATGCTTTTCTTATAGCCTACAATATCTATTATTTTTGCCGAAAGCAAATCGACTAAAAGCTGAACTGCAAAATTCACGGTAACCAGCAGAGTAATTTTGCTTATGGGAATATTAAAGCTTTTTTCAAATGTTAAAAACAAAAGCGGAACGAAATTATTTACAGCCGCTTGAACAATATATCCTAAAAAGCAGGCATATACAGTTTTGTTATAACCCAATTTTGTTTTCATATTAATTCTCTCTATGTTTTTGTTAATGATTATATTATCACACGGAAGAGATAATTTCAACAAAAAAGAAAGCAGAGCCAGTCTGCTTTCTTTTCTTATCGGTTAATAGCTTTTAATAGAATATCTGCGCGCCGTCGGGCAAAGAGGTATCCGTCTCCTTTGTTGGATTGAACATATAAATGTCGTCAATATTATCTTTGGCATTATCATATTCGTTTTCGGATACCAAATAAACGCTGCCGGATTCGGCGATATGAAGATTCATCGTGCGCCAATTTGTAAATCTGTGGAGGGCAAGGTAATAGGTATTCATTTCAACCCTGTCGCCTATACAGCTTCCCCAAATTTCCATATAGTAGCCGTCAAGATTTACTGTTTTACTTGGTGCATAGAACAGGGCGCCGATTTTGCCGTACATTGCAAAATAGTTAATATTACCCTGATACGAGCATACTGCATTGGGAAGCTGCTTTGCATTTCTTTCTGCATTATCGCTCTTTGAGTAAATATCGTAAAGATTTACATCGCCCTTATTTGCAACAAGATAGGTAAGCTTCATATCAACAGTTGTTACAATATTAATCTCGTTATCGGCATAAACAACAACCGGGAAGGTTTGACCCTTTGCATTTGCCGTACCGAAGGTATCAAATCCCACGATAGAGGTGTTGCCCCATATTGAGTCAAGGGAAAGATTTACATTCGGTGCAGAGCATTCAAAATTATGGCCCATATAAACAAGACTGTCTTGGCGAAGAACACACTGACCGAGAATAATACAGTCATATGTACCCATCAGCGAAGCGTTCTTATTTAGCGTAAGCTCGCCTAATGTATAGATACTGCCGGCGTGAGGCGAGAAGGTTTCGGTAATTTTGTGAGCCAGCTTTTTAAGAGTATCCATTACATCACCCCAAAGGGAGCCGTCGCTTTGGCTGACATAAGCCTTCTTTTGATAGGTAGTATTATTAAAGGTTTCGGGCATTACCCACAAATCTGCATTATGCCTTAGGGTTACATATTTTGGAGTAAATACATACTGTCCGACTGCTACCCTTGAGTATGCAAATTCTTTAATATAGCCTGTGTAGGAAACAAGCTTTTTGCCTATGTAGAAGGTACCGCCCTTTGCGGTATCGGTGCTATCGTTTGCAAGCTCTGCCGCAGTATCCTCGGCATTTTCATCGGTGCCCGATGAAACCTCCTTAACCTCGCCGCCCTCTGCGTATGGGTCAAAGGTTACACCGCAGCTTGCGCTTGAGCACTTAATGTAAAACGGTCTGTAAATAATGTTATCCGGGTCACTTGCATCAATAACAATAGGATTAACCGTTGAACAGTCAGGACAGGTGAAGGAGTCTGTGGGCTGATAGTAACTGTGTTCTCCGCAGTTTTGGCACGCAAAGTTAGCGCCTGCATAGTAGTTTGATGCACCGCAGCTTGCACATTTTACTGTAGCCTTAATATATTTGCCGCAATCCTCATTGTCGCACTTAATGTAGGTTACAGTTGCATTGTTGTACTTAACCGTAGTACTGCACTTTGGACACGCAACCTGATTGTGCGTCTTTTCATGGCCATCGCCGTAGTTGTTATCTTCGCCCTCTTCAACCTCTGAATCTCCTACATTTTCTCTTACGAAATCGCCTGCCTTACCAAGCTCAATGTACGAGAGTGCGGTCATATTTCCGCCGACAAACACATTTGTGCAATCGCGGATTTTAATTGTTGAGGTAACGGCCTGCATACTGCCGCCTACAAACGCGGTTGAGTAGGAGCCCATATCAATAGATGAACCCGCCTTCAGCTTTTTACCTACAACTATTTTTGCATCGTGCCTTAAGGTTAGATACCTGTTTGAAACATAATCATCTCTAACTCTTAAGGTAGATGAAGCATAAATCTTGTTGTAGCCCGAGCAATAGAAATCTCCGCCTACATACATTGACGCGGCATTTGAGAATTTATACTTAGCATCAGTTTCGCCCTCTTCTTTGAAAAGGTCTTCCTTTGCTTCTGTTTCATCAGCACCGTCAAGTGCTTTACCTATTTCAACATAATCGTAGCAGGTAAAATCTCCGTAGATATATGTTTTTGTCATATCACGGATTTTAGCGGTATCACGAATAAAAGCATTACCCTCTACTATCAAGCGAGAGCACGGGTCAACATTAAGATGCTGATATCCGAAAAGCCTATAATCCGTGTCTCTAATCAAGGTTGCAATCGTCACCTTTGAAAGAGCACCGGTTTCAATAGAGTCAATAATATCGCTTAAAGATTCTGTTGAGGTAAGCGTCTTATGACCTGCAACAATAAGATTAACATTTTGTTTGATATTTAATTCGCAGTTGGCGAAAAGCGAACCGCCTACATAAATATTTGAATTTGAATAAATATCTAACTTTCTTGTTGTGTTTGTATTTGTTGATGAATCAGAGGAAAGGCCCGATGAATTGGCAAAGAAATTTCCGCCGATATAAACATAGCAGGGAGTATATTGGTCGCCGTCGGTAAGAAATTCGGAGTCAATATTTATCTTTGCTGCACGCTTTGACTGCAGGTCGCCACTGCACATAAATATGCTGTTATCCATTATTGCGGTAACGCTGGAGCTGAAGCAGTCACCGTCAATAAATGTATTTGAGCTTGGCTGGGCGAGAATTGAAGAAATATTATAAGCATATTCCTTATTTGAGTAAACATTGAGTGCACCGTCAATATACGCAGTACCCCAGTTTTGGAAGGTTCCGCCAACCTGATTTTCCTCAGAGGAGCTGTAATGCTCCTTTGTTCCGAGGGTCAATTTTCCTCCGGCAAAGAATATTGAATTCTTGTTGTAGCCGTCGTCTCCAACATTGTCAACAAATCCGTTTACAATTGAATACGAACCCTTCTTAATATCACCGGTTTGGAATACCTCAATATGATTATAGGCATAAGCATTTGAGGAATATCCTACTTCACCTGCGGCAAGGAAATCACCGCCGTTGAGAATAGCCATACCGTACTTAACATCGCCGCCCGAGGAAAGCGATGAATATGGATAGTTATAAATACCGCAATAGGTTGAAATATCACCCGAGCAGTGAATTTGACAATTATTGCCGTTTGTTATACTGAAGTGAGGCGCATAAGCCGAATAATCGGGAAGTATGTTTTTGGAGTCGACTCTTGTATAACGGGTTCCACCGAACCAAAGGGATTTTTCTACAATATAGTAGCCGTTAACGGTAATAGGAGCGTTGGAGTAGAACCTCGCCCAGTTTTCAAATATACCGCCCATTGTAATATTCTTTGTTCCGCCGATATACATAAACGCGCTTGCAATATGGTTCTTACCTCCGTTAAGAATACTGTAGCCTCGTTCGTATTTGCTGTCACCCTTATCGGTGTAAAATGCACCCTGAACAAGAGTAAGGTCTTTCAAAACAACTAATCCGCCGATGTTGTATATAGAAGACGTTGCGGTTAAGCTTTGACAGCTCATAGTCGTATCGGCTTCAATATAAATTCCGTTACCCTCGGAGGCACAGGTTATATCACCTGAAACATATGTATTTCCGGAATTAACAATTATGGACTCGCCTCTGTTATATACATAGTTTTTATCCTTATCGCCTGCTTTGTTGTAGCCGTTGATAATAAGATTATTTTCAATATAAACATTACCTCCGCCGAAATAATATCCGTTTAAGGTAATTGTTCCTATTGAGTTGGGAGTATTTGTACCGATAAAGGTATCGCTGTCTGCGGCAAAGCCAAGCTCGCATTTGTTAATATTCGAGGCGTTTTCAGCTATTGTCAGTCCCTGCATAATATACATATGGTGATTATTTTGCAGGGTTGCACCGTTAAGCGTAACCTTTCCGTCGGCATACAGAACACCGCCGTCATAAACTGTAAGGCTTTTGGTGACGGTAATATCCTCCGGGCAATCGAAATAACCGTATTGCTTTATTTCAAGAGTTGAAAGAATATACTCGTTTTTACCGTTAAGAATTTGAGTTTTTGAATAGAAATTACCGTTAATAACAAGGGTTGCTCCGCTTTGAATATATGTAGCCTCGCCTACAAAAACTTCCGAGCGATCGTTACTGTCGCTTTCAATTTGAACGCTGCTGCTCTGAACATTTTTGAGTCCCCAAATCTTTGAGGAGCCGCTTGCGCTGATACTGCCGGCAGTTAAGTTACCCTTGCAAACAAAGCTTGAAGTATCGGTGGTGCTTATTGTACCGGAAACCGAAGTATTCTTTTTAGCCAATACTCTTGAGCTTTCCTTAACATCAATATTTCCGCTTGCCGCAAGAGTACTGCCAAAAACAACTCTGCTTGAGCCTGATACCTCAAGACCTCCTAAGGAAGCAGTATCATCGAAACAAAGAGTATGCCCG
>CALYNN010000088.1 GCA_945221685.1 uncultured Clostridia bacterium
TTTCGGACACCAAACAAGAAGATGGAATCCCAAAATGGCTGAGTACATCTTCACAGCGCGTAACGGCATATACCTCATCGACCTTCAAAAAACAGTTAAGAAGCTCGATGAGGCTTATATGTATGTTCGTGACCTTGCCGCAGACGGCGGTTCAATCATCTTTGTAGGCACCAAGAAGCAGGCTCAGGAGTCTGTTAAGGAAGAAGCAGAGCGTTGCGCAATGCCTTATGTTAACGCAAGATGGCTCGGCGGTATGCTTACAAACTTCAAAACAATCCGCGGTAGAGTTGCCCGTCTTGCTCAGCTTAAGGCTATGAGAGAGGACGGCACATTCGATATGCTTCCCAAAAAGGAAGTTGTTAAGCTTGAGCTTGAAATCGAAAAGCTTGAGAAATATCTCGGCGGTATTACCGAAATGAAGAAGATTCCTAACGCAATGTTTATCGTTGACCCCCGCAAAGAGAGAATTGCAGTATCAGAGGCAATGAAGCTCGGTCTTCCCATCGTAGCTATTGTTGATACAAACTGCGACCCTGATGAGATTGATTATGTAATTCCCGGCAACGACGATGCTATCCGTGCAGTAAAGCTTATTGCAGGCGCAATGGCAGATGCTGTTATCGAGGGCAGAGACGGTAAGGATACAGCAGACGAGGCTCCCGCAGAGAAAGCAGAGGAAGCTGCAGCCGAGGAATAATTTAATAATATCACTTATTACAGGAGGATAATGAAAATGGCATTTACAGCACAGGATGTAAAGGCTCTTCGCGAGAAGACCGGTGTTGGTATGATGGAATGTAAAAAGGCTCTTGTTGAGTCTGACGGCGATATGGAAAAGGCTATTGACTTTCTCCGCGAGAGAGGTCTTGCAGCAGCCGCTAAAAAGGCTACAAGAATTGCAGCCGAGGGTGTTGTTCTTCCTTACTATGACGCAGCAGCAAAGAAGGGCGTTGTTGTTGAGGTTAACTCCGAAACAGACTTCGTTGCTAAAAATGAAAAGTTTATGAGCTTTGTTGAAGGCGTTGCCAAAACAATCGTTGCCGAAAATCCGGCAGATGTGGAGGCTCTTTGCGCAGGCAAGTTCAACGGCACAGACGAAACAGTTACAGAGGTTCTTAATCAGCTTGTACTCGCTATCGGCGAGAATATGAAGGTTCGTCGCTTTGAAACAATGGACGGCATTGCATCAACCTATATCCACGGCGGCGGTGCAGTAGGCGTTATGGTTGGCTTTGATGTTGCAGATGAGTCAAAGGCTGCTACTGCTGAGTTCGAGGCTATGGGCAAGAATGTTGCAATGCAGATTGCCGCTATGAATCCTGATTATTTGAGCAAGGACGAAATCTCTGATGAGGAATCTGCAAAGATGCACTCAATTACGGTTGACAGTGCTCTCAATAAGCCGAACTCACTTCCAATGCCGATTCTTAATAGTCTTATCGACGAAGCCATTAACGAAAAGAAGTGGAGCGACGCTGATATTGATATTTATCAGGGCCTTGATAATAAGCAGAGAAAGAACTTTGTAAACTTTATTTCTGACGAAGCCTTTGCCGCTCTTGCAGAAATTGCAGTTTCACACAAGGCTGAAATCAGTGAAAACAAGATTTTCACAGGTCTTGTTCAGGGCAGACTTTCAAAGCAGATTAAAGAGATTTGCCTGTTAGAGCAGGACTTCGTTCGTAGTGATCTCTTCCAGGGCTCGGTTAAGGGCTACATTGATTCAGTAGCTAAGGAGCTTGGCACCGAGATTAAGGCAAACGGCTTCATCCGTATGATGAAGGGCGACGGCCTTGAAAAGCGCGAAGAAAACTTTGCAGAAGAAATCGCAAAGCAAATCAATGGTTAATAACATTTAAGAGCATCTCAAACGAGATGCTCTTTTGTTCATTTGTCAATGATGTGATACCTTCGACATACAAAATCTATGTCTTTTGTTTGTCGGTACAATTTCACGGCTGATTATTATTTGTTGAAAATTAATTTATCGTGTGGTATAATTTTACTGCATAATATGTTCAGTATATCAAGGATGTGATATTATGAAAAAAAGAATTATATCGGCGGTGGTTGCTGTAGCCGTAATTTTGTCGGCAGTGCTGTGCATTAATCTGTCCGTTTCTGCGGCAAGTGACGACTGCTCGGCTTCCGGCTCCTCGGTAAAATGGAGCTATGATTCCTCCACCACTACACTTACTATTACAGGTACGGGCGCAGTAAAGGATTATGGTGTTACCGGTACCAACAGAGTTCCGTGGTATAGCTATAAAAGCCAAATAACTGCCGTTGTAGTTGATGAGGGAGTAACAGAGCTAGGCACCTGTTGCTTTTACGGTTGCTCTGCGCTGACATCCGTTTCCCTTCCAAGCTCTCTGAAAATTATCGCCGGCGGCACACTGAATTACGGTGCCTTTAGGGAATGTACTTCCCTTGCATCAATTACCTTGCCCGAAGGGCTTGAAAAAATAGAGGCTATGGCTTTTAGGGGATGTACTGCTCTTACTGCAATTAAATTCCCCGATTCCTTAACCTCTCTCGGCACATCAGCATTTAGAGATTGTACTGCTTTGCGAACAGTTACATACGGCACAGGTATGACTTCAACCGGCTTTGAAGCCTTTTACGATTCGGGTGTAAGAGCAGTTAACTTTTCTTCAACAATTACTGCAATAGATGCCTATTCGTTCTTTAATACAGGATTTACAACGGTTGAAATTCCCGAAAGTATTACAAGCATAGGAACTCGCGCTTTTGCCAACTGTGCTTTTTTGCGTACTGCCACGGTGTATAATGCTAATTGCGAGTTTAAAGGCATTATCGGTGAAGACCCCTTTAACGGCTCCGGTCAAACTCTTACCATGCGCGGTCACAGCGGCTCCACAACTGAAACCTATGCAAGTGAAAAGGGCTACTTATTTGAGTCCATTGACGAATGCAGTCATCCAAATACAAGTGAAGTTATCACCAAGGAAGCTACCTGTACCGAAACCGGTATTTCTCAACAGGTATGCGATAATTGCGGCGCAGTCGTTTCGGAAACCGAGATAGCGGCAACGGGGCATGATTGGGAGGCTGTTGAGGTCAGCGACCAAACTGCTATTGACGGCCATATCTATACTGTTTATAACTGCACATATTGCAGTGAAACAAAAACAGTTATAGAGCATAAGGCCTATGTTGAAGGATATTACGAATATACGAATACTGCTACCTGTACCAAAACAGGTATCGAAACATATAAGTGCATTGTTGACGGATGTACCGAAATACCAAAGGTAAGTGTAGCACCTAAGGGTAACCACACTGTTGATGAATATACTGTTACCGCTGAGCCTACCTGTACCGAAGCAGGTAGCAAGGAGGGCGTATGCTCCGTGTGCGGAGAAACAGTAACTAAAGAAATTCCTGCTACGGGTCATACAGAAACAGGTCCCGAAATTCTTGATAATACCCAGGAGGACGGCCATACCTACGAAATTTATACCTGTTCCGTTTGCGGCGAGCAAAGAACCGTTCCTACTCATGTTGAATGGGTAGAGGGCAACTATACCTCAACCGTAATTACACAGCCTCGTTGCGTAATTAACGGCTTGCAGAGAGATAAGTGCGACATTTGCGGTACAACAAGAAATGTAACTCTTCCTGCCAACGGTCAGCACGATTGGTATGTTACATCTGAAACCGAGCCTGCTTGCACAACAAAGGGCTATATTTATTATGCCTGCCGGAACTGCGACCTTACCAAAACAGATACAAAGGAGGCGTTAGGTCATGACTGGGTATATCAGCAGGATTCTTCTCAGCCTGCCACCTGTACTACTGCCGGATATGCCACATATAAGTGTGCCCGTTGCGCTATGACTAATAAAGAGGTTATTAATGCAACAGGTCATACTGCCGATAGTCTTAACTATACAATCATAACCGAGGCAACCTGCGAGGAGGACGGACTTGCAACCTCCGTTTGCATTACCTGCGGAGAGGAATTTGAAATAACGCTCCAAATGCTTGGTCACAATATGGAGGACGTTATTACCGCCATCGAAGAAAAGCCGGGTCATAGTATGGCAACTCCAACCTGTACCCGTTGCGGATATGCCGACACGGGAAGCGTTGTTCACGATGAATGGATAGAAGGCTGCTACGAGAATGTTGTTATAACTGCAGGAAGCTGTACCGTTGCAAGAGTAACAAGGGATAAGTGTAATTATTGCTCCGAAACAAGAAGCTTCACAACCCCTGCTCCGGGACATAGCTATTCATATACAAAAACAACAAATGCAGGAGCTCTTGTTTATACCTGCGCAAATGACGGCTGCGGTAACGAAATTACCAGAACCGCCTCAAATGTTGCAGGCTTGTTTATCAATTATGTAAACACTAATTCTGCCGACAACAGCTTAGATTATCTTTTTGATTTAACGGGAGATGGCTTTATAAACGCCAAGGATTACGCTCTTATCAACAGAGCTGTTATCAAGGAAAAGGCAAATAACGCGTAGTTCAACAGTAACTTTTTAGTATCCGCAGAGGCTTATTGCTTTTGCGGATATTTTGTGTAAAGAAAAGACCTTTAAAATTAATGATTGCCGATATCGCCGAAAATACAATTAACCTTTCGGCTTTTCTTTTATCCATATTCAAACATTATTTGCATTATTTTTTTAATAACTATTTACTTTAATTAAGTTTTATATTATTATATAAGAGATAATAAACTCGGAGGTTTATCAAATGAGTATTGCTTATAAAAGAATATTACTTAAGCTTAGCGGCGAGGTGCTTGCAGGCGAAAAAGGAACCGGAATTGATAACGATACTGTTGTTACTATTTGCAAATCCGTTAAGGCAGTTGCCGATTTGGGAGTAGAGGTTGGTATTGTTGTCGGAGGAGGTAATTTCTGGCGCGGCAGATCAAGCGAGCATATGGACAGAACAAGAGCCGACCATATCGGTATGCTTGCAACGGCTATGAATTCCCTTGCACTTTGCGATGCCCTTGAGCAGCTTGGTGCCGATGTAAGAGTGCAGACTGCTATTGAAATGAGGCAGATTGCAGAGCCGTATATAAGAAATAAGGCAATTCGTCATTTCGAAAAGGGAAGAATAGTTATCTTCGGCTGCGGAACAGGCTCTCCCTTCTTCTCAACAGATACAGCCGCAGCTCTCAGAGCTGTTGAAATTAACGCTGATGTTTTGCTTAAGGCAACAAATGTTGACGGCGTTTACGATAAGGACCCCAACAGATTTGATGATGCCGTTAAGTTTGACAGCGTTTCGTTTAGAGATGTTCTTGCAAGAGATATTAAGGTAATGGATTCTACTGCATTTTCTCTTTGTAAGGATAATGATTTGTCAATACTCGTATTTGATTTAACTAACCCTGACAATATAGTTAAAGCCGTTCAGGGTGAAGATATAGGCACTTTGGTTACAAACTGATTTAAGGTCATATATATTTAAGGAGTAAATTAAGAGAGGTAAAAATTATGGAAAAAGTATTTGCAAAAACAAAAGAAAAAATGGAAAACTGCCTGAAATTCCTTGAAAGAGATTTTGCGGCAATAAGAGCAGGCAGAGCAAATCCTGCCGTTCTCGACAAGGTTATGGTTGATTATTACGGCGTTCCCACTCCCGTAAATCAAATGGCGGCAGTAAGCGTTCCCGAAGCAAGACTGCTTGTTGTTCAGCCGTGGGATGCTTCGACCCTTAGGGATATTGAAAAGGCAATCAATGTTGCCGATATCGGAATTAATCCTCAAAACGACGGCAAGGTTATAAGACTTACATTTCCACAGCTTACCGAGGAGCATCGTAAAAATCTTCAAAAGGATATTTCAAAAAGAGGCGAGGAAGCAAAGGTTGCCATAAGAAATGTTCGCCGTGACTCAATGGACGATATTAAAAAACTTAAGAAGGATAACGAAATTACTGAGGACGACCAAAAAACCGCCGAGAAAAAGCTGCAGGATATAACAGACGATTTCATTAAGCAGGTTGAGTCCATCACAAAGAAAAAGGAAGAAGAGGTTCTTTCACTTTAATCCATTGAAAATGTAAGCAGTAGGCAGGCTTATTGCCTGTGTTCTGCGTTAGGGCGGCATTTAAATAGATGTCGCCCTATAACTGTATTTTTGCAACAATAATTTTACCGTATCGGAGGTGCTGTAATGGCGCTGTTCAACAAAAAGACCTCTGCCCGAGCCCTTGAGGTTTTACCTGAGCATATCGGAATAATAATGGACGGTAACGGCAGATGGGCAAAAAAAAGAGCCTTGCCCCGTTCGGCAGGGCACAAGGCGGGCGCTAATGTTTTTCGTACCATAAGCAAGGAATGTGAGCGTCTTGGAATAAAGTATGTAACCTTTTATGCCTTTTCTACTGAAAATTGGAAAAGACCTAAAGAAGAGGTTGACGCCCTGATGAATTTATTTATGGAATATCTGCTTGAAGCAAAAAGCGATATGACTCAGGCAGGCAACAGCAAAATTAAATTCATCGGCGAAAGGGAAGGTCTTTCGCAGGAGCTTCTCGACATAATGCAGGAGGCAGAGGAGGAAACCTCCTCCCATACCGGAACCACCGTATATCA
>CALYNN010000089.1 GCA_945221685.1 uncultured Clostridia bacterium
CATCTAGACGCGTTCGTTCGTCGGCAGCGTCATATGTGTATAATAGACAGGTTATACATAATACCCCACGCACCGAATGCCACGGCAAAAACAGAGCCGATGCTGAAAACGGCGCTTAAGCCGGTATTAGCAAAAATGCTGAAATTTCTTCTTCTTATTTTTGCCTTAAAGTTTTCCTCCTGAAGCTGTGAGGAATGGTCTTCGATTTTATCTTCAACGGAGAAAGCCTTTATTACCAAAAGATTTACAAGGGATTCCTGAATAAATGAACGGGTTGCGCCCTCTGTTTCCTGAACTTTTTTATGAAGCTTTTTGAGGCTTCCTCTAAAGGCCTGAGTAATAAGAAAAACAAGGCAACCGCCTGCAAGAAAAACAAGGGCAAAAAATTTATCAATTATAACTATGTATATAAGCGAGCTTAAAAGACGGGATATAAAATAAACCGCCTGAGGAATAATATTAGTAAAGCCTTCCGATACCACCTGAACATCGTTAAAAATTCTGTTTTGCAAATCACCCGTATGGTAAGACGAGGTTTTGGAATAATCCTTTTTTACAATAATTTTAAACAGATAGCTTTTCAGTATAATATCAATTCTACCCTTGCAGCGCTCTGCATAGCAGTTTTTTATAATAGAAATCGTCATCTGCAAAATAACAATTCCCAAAAAGGCTATTGTATATTTTATTACAATATTAAAATCCTTGTATTCCGTTGCACCGTCGATAATTCGCTTTGAAAAATTAGCAAAGAATATCGACATTACGCCTGCCGCAATATTAAGCACAATCAGAAAGGCTATTGCAGGAATCTGCCGACGGCAAATATTTGCAAGCCATTTAATTACAGTAATATCGGACTTGCTTATCTTTTTACTGTGAGACAATTTACACTACCTCTCTTTTAAAAACACGCCGTTTGATAAAGTTTACACCGCGATTAACAAGCTGCAGAGCCGGTCTGACCGGAAGCAGTGCAACCCACACTCTTGAATAAAGCTTATATGATTTGGATTTTTGGCAGTCAACATACCGCTTTCCGTTTTTATAAAAGCCTGCAAGGACTCCGCAAATCATATCGTCGGTAACATATTCCATTTCCGTTCTGTTGTCACCGACTATAACATAATGGTCATCGCACACCTTTATTATTCTGTGCATAACATATTTTCCCGATTTTGTAAGGTAAACGGGAACATCATATTTTTTCAGGCGCTCTTTATTTTTTACAACGATTATATTATCCCTTTGCTGATGAATAAGAGGTTCCATGGAATTGCCCATAGTCAGTCCCGTATATAATCCTGTTTTATCGAGTATCTCTTTTATTGAAGAATAATCGCTCATAAATTTTCTCCGCACAAATAATTGTATTAATTATAACAGATATTTAATTTATATGCAACACGGATAATTTTCTTTTGTAATAAAAATGTTACAATCAAACATTTGACAAAGTGATGAAAAAATGTTAATATAATTTGCAATAGATAAGAAAACAAGTCGGACTATTGCGGTTCGGCTGTTTTTTTGTGTTAAAGGAGAATTATAAAAATGGATTATGATTTAATAATTGTCGGCTCCGGTCCTGCCGGAATATTTACCGCGTTGGAGCTTATTAAGCTGAACTCAAAAAAGAAGATGCTTCTTATTGAAAAGGGCAAGCCGGTTGAAAAAAGGCACTGTCCAAAAAGTGAGGTTGGATACTGCATTAACTGCAAGCCAAGCTGTGCCATTACAACAGGCTTTTCGGGAGCAGGCGCCTTTTCCGACGGTAAACTCAGCTTAAGCTACGAGGTTGGCGGGGATTTACCGACTCTTATCGGAGAGGATTTTGCTCAGGAGCTGATAGATTATACAGATAAGATTTACCTTGAATTCGGCGCAGATACTAAAATTGAGGGTATCGGAAGCGGCGAGGCAATTAAGGAAATAAGAAAAAATGCAATTAAAGCAGGACTTAAGCTTGTTGACTGTCCTATTCGTCATTTAGGAACTGAAAAGGCGCAGGAGCTTTATTACAGAATACAGACAACTCTTGCCGAAA
Organism: uncultured Clostridia bacterium; assembly: GCA_945221685.1. Lineage (GTDB taxonomy): Bacteria > Bacillota > Clostridia > Oscillospirales > Acutalibacteraceae > Eubacterium_R. The sequence continues at coordinate 2,048 of CALYNN010000089.1, forward strand.
ACGGCGTTGATATGATGTTTTCAACAGAGTGCAAAAACATTATTCTTGAGGATAAAACCTGCAAGGGCGTTATTATTGACGATAACGGTACAGACAGAAAAATAACTGCCGACGAAGTAGTTATTGCAACAGGCAGAAGAGGTGCCGACTGGCTTGAAAAGCTTTGCGCAGAGCACGAAATAGCACACAAGCCCGGAACCGTTGACATTGGCGTAAGAGTTGAGTGCCGCAACGAGATTATGGAAAAGCTCAACGAGGCTCTGTATGAGTCAAAGCTTATCGGATTCCCAAGACCGTGGAAAAACAAGGTGCGTACCTTCTGTCAAAACCCAGGAGGATTTGTTGCGCAGGAAAACTACGACAACGATTTAGCGGTAGTTAACGGCCACAGCTTTAAGGACAAAAAGAGTGAAAACACTAACCTTGCAATTCTCGTAAGCCATAACTTTACAGAGCCGTTCAATCAACCGATTGAGTATGCTCAAAAGGTTGGAGAGCTTACAAATATGCTTGGTGCGGGACATATTCTCGTTCAGCGCTTTGGTGATATACTCGACGGAAAGAGAACCTGGCCCCACGAGCTTTCCAAAAGCAATGTTAAGCCAACTCTTAAGGACGCTGTTGCAGGAGATATTACGGCGGCAATGCCCTACAGAGCAATGACAAATATTATTGAATTTATCAAAATGCTTGATCAGGTTGTTCCCGGCTTTGCTTCTACCGAAACACTGCTTTACGGTCCTGAGCTGAAATTCTATTCAAACAAGGTTAAGATGGATGAAAGCCTTAACACAAACATTAAAGGACTCCACTGCCTCGGCGACTCATCAGGTTGGACAAGAGGACTTATGATGGCAAGCGTTATGGGCGTGTTAATGGGCAGAAAGCTTAAAGAAAACGAATAGCAAGCAAAAACGAACCGTTACTCATAACGGTTCGTTTTTTTACAGTAGTAATGATGCTTGTCAAGGCAGAGGGAGGAAACAGGCTTTGATAGCTATGAATTTTTATTTCTTTTATTGTAGTCGTCGTTAATATTTTTGCTCCAGTCGCGTTCAATAGGCAGCGATGCACGCATACAGCAGACCGTGTCTGACAAGGTATCGTAAACCACGCCTGTTCCCTGACTGTCGGCTTTATAATTCACTGCCCTGTCTTCATCGATACCGTATTTATTTGCCGTTTCAACGGCATCAATATTTGCGCCGATAAACAGAAATTCCCAGCCGTACTTTTTCTTTTCGTGTTCAATCATAGCCTTAACCTTATCACTTGAATAAATATGGCTTGCGTTTTCATAGCCGTCTGTCATAATCACAAGCATTGTATGCTCAGGAACATCCTCGGCTCTGGCATACTTATGAATATTAGCTATGTGGTGAATTGCACCGCCTATTGCATCCAAAAGAGCAGTACATCCCCGTACGAAATACTCCTTTTCAGTCAAAGGCTTTATTTGATTCAGCTCAATCCTGTCGTGAATAACCTCTGATTTGTGGTCAAAAAGCACAGTCGAAACATAGCATATTCCCTCCTGCTTCTTCTGCTTTTCGATAAGCGAATTAAAGCCGCCGATTGTGTCGCCCTCAAGTCCTGCCATAGAGCCTGAGCGGTCAAGAATAAATACTAATTCAGTAATGCCGTTGTTTGTTTTTTTCATAAATAAAACCTCCGTAAATGAAATTGATTTTGGGTTCTTGTCAACCCTACAAGCTCATTATAGGAGGTTTTAATTATTATTAGGTCGCCTGCAGTGCGACTAATTAACAGAGCCTAAAAGGCTTTGGTCAAAGGCAAAAAGCGCCTCGTTTATTTCGAAAATATTATAATTATTATGCCTTATAAAATACTCGACTATTATATCGAACTTATTGCTGTGGGAAAGGGCAAAGCCTGCCTTCATAAGCATTTCCTTTGCCTCATCAAGAGGTAATTCAAGAGCAATACAAAATGCAATGACGGTGGGCTTGCTGGGCTTATAATCGGGGTTAGAGCGAATTTTTGAAAACAGGCGTTTATCAATATTTGCCTTTTTATAGCACTCGCTATCCTTCATATTCTTTTCGTCTATTTTACGCAACAGCATTTGAGAAAAGCTTTCGTCTATCATATTATCAATAATGCTTCCAATGTCATCCGTCTGCTTGCAAGGAGCAGATTCCTTTAGAGAATATGCTCTTACATCGGACAACGGCGGCTCCATACCGCAAGCATTATCCTCGGTATTCAGAAAGCGTGTTTCGGCAAGGGGCATACTGCACTGATTTTTACGCATCTGCTCATAATTAAAATCCGTATGCTCCACAACATAATTATCGTCTATATACTGCGCAATATCGGCAAAAAGCTTACTGCCTGTCGCAAGGGCGTTTTTATTATACACAACGATGTAAACGAGCATATCGTTTTTCATTAAAAATTTGGCGGCACAGTCAACTGCTACTCTAAACGCTTCATTTATCGGGTAGCCGTAAACTCCGCTTGAAATCAAAGGAAATGCAACAGACTCGCAGTTATACTCCCTTGCAAGCTTAAGCGAATTATTATAACAGTCTTCAAGCAGACGGCGTTCGCCGTTGTTACCGCCCTTCCATTTAGGCCCTACGGTATGAATAACATATTTGCATGGCAGTTTATAGCCCTTTGTTATTTTTGCCTCACCGACCTTACAGCCGCCAAGCTTCATACATTCAAGCAGTAATTCCTTTCCTGCGGCTCGGTGAATTGCTCCGTCAACACCGCCGCCTCCCAAAAGCGTACTGTTTGCGGCGTTAACTATTGCGTCACACTCTACCTTAGTAATATCGTTTCTTATTATTTGCAGCGGCATATGCTTACCTCGTAAAATATTATAATTAGTTTTTTAGATTTTAACACTATTTTGATAATTAATCAAGAGCCGCAAAGCCTTAAAAGGTATGTGACAAGCAATTGACGAATATGATTTTTTAGGTGATGAAAATGTTCAGTGCAATAATATCTGCCTTAGGGGCACACTTAATTTATTTTATTCTTCATATTCAAAACAACACAAGCTTTCCCAAGCCGCTGACTCCCAAGGAGGAGGCACAGATGCTTGAAAAAATGGAGCAGGGTGACAAAAACGCAAGGGCGGTGCTGATTGAACGAAATTTAAGACTTGTAAGCCACATTGTAAAAAAATACTATTCAAAAACAAACGATACAGACGATTTAATTTCAATAGGAACAATCGGTCTTATTAAAGCGATAGACAGCTTCAATTCCTCAAAAGGAATTAAGCTTGCAACCTATGCTTCAAGGTGTATCGAAAACGAAATACTAATGCACTTTAGGGCGCAGAAAAAGGGTGCCAACGACATATATTTAAGCGACACGCTTGAAATTGACAAGGACGGAAATCCCCTTACGATAGAGGACACAGTCAGCAGTGACAGTGATTTGGCAGAGGAGCTTGAAACAAAGGTAAGATGGGAAAAGGTTTCAAGGATTATTGAAAATTTAGAGGACGAACGGGAAAAGGAAATAATAATTCTGCGCTACGGACTGAATAACAAAAAGCCTCTGACGCAACGGGAGGTTGCACAGAGGCTGAATATAAGCCGAAGTTATGTATCAAGAATTGAGAAAAAAGTATTGCGAGATATAAAAAATCAGGTGGATTAAAAATTCACTGCTCCGATTTTTCTGCTCTACCGAGCTTTTCCTTAAGAGATTTATTTTCTTCCTCCAAGGCTTCAAGCATAGCAATATTCTGTTTTAATTCACGACTTACTGATTTTAGCTGAAAATCAAGATTTGAGTTAATGATTTCAAGCCTTTGGCACTCAAAGTTTACATCCTCCAGTGCCGCCATAAGACGAGAGATTTCATCAGTAAGCTTTTGAATATCTGATTTTTTATTCATAAAAATACCTAAACTTTTCCGAAGGTTTTATCAAAAAGAGGTCCCCGAGGACCTCTTTTAGTATTAGTGACTGATGTCAACATCCTTTTCAAAATAGCGTGAGCCGAACCAATTTACCTTTGCAGTATATTCTTTTTCAAGCTTTTCAACATCATCGGAGCCGTCGCTTGAAGCAAGAGCCTGCTCTGCCGAATACTGCCAAATCTTTTGGTCGTTAGTACCAACGAAGTACATAATATGGTAACCGAAATCGCTTCTGACAATAGCGGTATCCCCTGCTTTTCTTGAGTTGTCAAAGCACCAATAGGAGAAGGAGTTCACCATTTGACAGGTTGTAACATTTTCATAAAGTCCACCGTTATCTACGGAGCCTGTATCTGCTGAGTTATCCTTTACTAATGCTGCAAAGGAGTCCTCTGTCTTATCGCCGCTTTTCCATTCCTTAAGAATTGACTTTGCCTTAGCGTAAGCGTCATTCCACTGCTTCTCTGTTGCAGATGACTGATCGTCTGACTCTGAATCCGGCTTAATAAGGATGTGACGAACATTTACAGTCTTTCTGTCTGAAAGTGATGCGGGCTTAATTACATAAACAACTGTCTGTCTCTTATACACATCTCCGAGCCCACGAGACTAGGCATGATCTCG
>CALYNN010000090.1 GCA_945221685.1 uncultured Clostridia bacterium
ATGAGCCATATCTACCATAAACATTGCGCCGTTTGCGTGGGCAATATCTGCCATTGTTTTGAAGTCAATCTCTCTGGGGAAAGCGGAAGCACCTGCAACAACAAGCCTTGGCTTAACCTTATTTACCTGCTTTGCAAATTCCTTTAGGTCAATAAAGCCATCGTCATCAACTCCGTAGGGCACGAAATTAAAATATTTGCCGCTGATATTTGCCGGAGAGCCATGGGTTAAATGACCGCCGTTATCAAGGCTCATACCCATAACGGTATCGCCCGGCTTAAGCAGTGCAAGGTAAACTGCCGTATTTGCCTGTGCGCCCGAATGAGGCTGAACATTTGCATAGCCGCAGCCAAAAAGCTCGCAGGCTCTTTTAATTGCAATTTCTTCAACAATATCAACATACTGACATCCGCCGTAGTAACGCTTTGACGGCAGGCCCTCGGCATATTTATTTGTAAGCACGGAGCCCATTGCCGCCATTACCTGCGGCGAAACAAGGTTTTCGGAAGCGATAAGCTCGATATTTTCGCGCTGTCTGCCAAGCTCTAAGGCCATAGCGTCGGCAACCTCTTTATCGGTTTCGGCAACCTTTGAAATTGAGTCGTAGTAATCTGAAAACATAAGTTTAACCTCCGTATATTTGAAATCATACAGATATATAATACCATAATTATTTTTAATATACAACAACAAAATAAACATAATTAATATTATATAATTTAGGACTTGAAACGACAGACAATATATGCTAAAATCTTTTTTGTTAAATTTTGCAAACGGAAGTGATTATATGAGCGGACATAATAAATGGAGTACAATTAAAAGAAAAAAGGGTGCTAACGACGCCGCAAGAGCAAAGGTATTTACCAAAATAGGCAGAGAGCTTGCCGTTGCAGTTAAAAACGGCGGTCCCGACCCTAATAACAACGCAAAACTAAGAGATGTTATTGCAAAGGCAAAGCAAAATAATGTGCCTAATGACAACATTGAGAGAATGCTCAAAAAAGCCGCAGGAGATACAGACGGTGCAAGCTTTGAGGAAATTGTTTACGAGGGCTACGGCCCCTCAGGCGTTGCTGTTGTTGTTGAAGCACTTACCGACAACAGAAACAGAACTGCCTCCGAGGTTCGCCACTACTTTGACAAGGCAGGCGGAAATATGGGTACTCCCGGCTCTGTTACATTTATGTTTGGCAGGGAGGGCGTAATCGTAATTGAAAAGGAAGATGTTGACGAGGACGCTCTTATGGAGGACGCACTTGAAGCAGGTGCAACGGATTTTCTTACAGACGATGAGGATATTTTTGAAATCAGAACAGAGGCAAACGATGTCGGCGCCATTCGCGATGACTTGGAGGCTAAAGGCTACAAAATAATTTCCTCGGAGCCTGCATATATTCCTCAAACCTACACAAGACTTGAAAATGAGGATGATATGAAGGCTATGTCGAGAATGATTGAAATGTTCGAAGAAAACGACGATGTTCAAAACATTTGGCATAACTGGGAAAACGAAGACGAATACGAAGGCTAAAGTAAAAACAGAAGCAGGACTTGTTCATTAATGAGTGAGCAAGTCCTGCTTTTTTCTTTTTATCTTGTTATTTAAAGCTCGATATAATACGGGCAGATAGCGGCAAAGGAGCCGTCCTTCATTCTAAAGCCGTTGGGAATTACGCCAAGCTGAATAAAGCCAAGCCGTTCATAAAGCCTTCGTGCGCGAATATTGCTTTCTACAACCGCATTAAACTGAAGTATTTTGAAGCCGTGAATTCTGCCTTGAACAATACAATCAAGCACAAGCCTTTCACCTATATGCCTACCGCGAAAGCGACTGCCAACGGCATAGCTTGCGTTACAGATATGACCGCACCTGCCAACATTATTGGGATGCAGAATATAAAGTCCCATGATTTCGCCGTTTTCATCTGCAACAGCCGTATAGGTTTGGCTTGAAAAGAACTCCTCCCCTGCCCTTTCAGTCAACCGTTGCTCTTGAGGAAAGGCATTGCCCTCATCAACAATTTCATTCCAAAGGGAAATCATTTGAGGCAGGTCATCTTTTTTATACTCACGAATAATCATAAAAGTACCTCAAAAAAAGGCATACAAGTAAAACCTGTATGCCCTTGCATTTATCTTTCTTCTCGGAAATAGGAAAGTCCCAAGGACTGCGGTCCCTGATTTTCTTTCTTGTTTCTAATGCTTACAATTACGAGAACTACAATTGTTGCAACATAAGGAAGCATTTGGATAATCGGAATATATGTCATCGGCACGCTGAGATAATTGAACAAAATATACAAAGCACCGAAGGCATAGGAGCCAATAATTGACAGTGATGGCTTCCACATAGCAATAATTACTATTGCAATAGCAAGCCAGCCTCTGTCGCCGAAGCCGTTATTCGACCAGATACCGTTGCTGTAATCCATAACATAATACAATCCGCCTAAGCCGGCAATTACTCCGCCGATGCAGGTTGCAAAATACTTGTAGGCATTTACATTAATGCCTGCCGCATCTGCCGTAGCAGGATTTTCACCTACTGCTCTAAGCTGCAGACCGACCTTTGTTTTTTTCAAAACAAAGCCTGCAATCAGTGCTATTACTATAGCGAGATAAATCATAAAGCCATAGGAAAAGAACAATTTACCGAAGGAACCCATATTATCGGCAAAGGGCAATGTTGTTTTATAGGCTGTAGCAATTTTTACCAAAGCTAAATAAGGAACATCACTTTTTACTACCTTAATCAGTGAGCCTCCGAAGAAGTTACCGAAGCCCACACCGAAGGTTGTTATTGCAAGACCGGTAACATTTTGGTTTGCTCTTAATGTTACGGTAAGGAAGCAATACAACAGTGATGTTAAAACAGAGCCTAAAATACTGCAAAGCATAGGAATAATAACGGCTAAAAAGGTATTAACGCTTGCGGCGTTCGTTTGATAAAAGAAGCCGCCGATAACGCCTGAAATTGCACCGATATACATAATACCCGGAATACCTAAGTTAAGGTTTCCCGATTTTTCCGTTATTATTTCGCCTGTTGCACCGTAAAGTAAAGGTGTTCCCTGCATTATTGCACGGGAAATAAACTGAAATACAAGATCCATATTATTTACCCTCCTTTACGGCTTTTGAACTGCTTCTGAAGTGAATTTTGTAGTTTATAAAGAATTCACAACCGATAATGAAAAACAGTATAATACCTGTTAAAATTTCAGAAAAGTCTGCATTTAAGCCAAATTTTGAGGATACCTCGCCGGCACCGCGCTGTAAAAATACAATTAACAGCGAGGTTAAAATCATTGTAATGGGGTTAAATTTTGCAAGCCACGAAACCATAATCGCAGTAAAGCCTCTGCCGTCTGCAAGGTTTGAGTCGATTGAGTGTGACGAGCCGCCTACGAGCAAAAGACCTGCAACACCGCAAATAGCACCTGACAGAGCCATTGTTCTCATAATAACCTTTTTAACATTGATGCCGATATATTTAGCAGTGTTTTCGCTTTCTCCTACTACTAAAATCTCATAGCCGTGCTTACTGTATTTAAGGTAAATATGCAAGGCAACAGTTATTACGGCAACAATTAATATGTTTAGCAGATAGTTGGTATGGAATATTTGCGGAAACCAACCGTGAGACAATAGATTTGGACCGACAACATTGGAGCCGCTTTTATCTGCTATTTTAAGGAAATACTCAATAAGCTGAATAACAACATAGTTCATCATAAGGGTAAACAGCGTTTCGTTTGTTCCCCAATGAGCCTTAAAGAAAGCAGGTATTAATCCCCAAATTGCAGCGGAGGTAATCGCGGCAATGGTCATTATTAAAATCAACAATCCGTCCGGAATTTTGCCGCCTAAATAAAACATACACATTGCCGTTGTAAGTGCGCCCATCAGCACCTGACCTTCGGCACCTATGTTCCAAAATCTCATTCTGAATGCAGGAGTTACCGCCAACGAAACGCAAAGCAAAATTGCTATTTCGTGAACTGTTACTAACAGTCTTCCTTGCCCGAAGGCACCGTGAACTATTGTTTTGAAGATGGAAATCGGGTCGTCGCCGGTGAAAACCTTTGTTACAATACCGCAAACAACCAAAGCAATCAAAATCGCAATTACTCTTACAATAATTCCTGTTTTAAGCGATACATCGGTACGCTTTGAAATACGAATAAACGGTTCACGGGTATTACTGTTTTTCGCCATTATCGGTTCCTCCTTCCACCTTAGTCATCAACAATCCTATTTCCTCTTTTGTGGTATTTCTTGCATCAACAATACCTGAAATCCGACCGGAGCACATAACAACAATTCTGTCGCAAAGCTCAAGCAAAACATCCAAATCCTCGCCGACAAAAATAATTGCCACACCCTTTTCCTTCTGCTTATTAAGAAGGTTATAGATAGTGTAGGAGGAGTTAATATCAAGTCCTCTTACAGGATAGGCAACCATCAAAACCTTTGGCTCAAGTGAAATTTCTCTGCCAACAAGCACCTTTTGAACATTGCCGCCCGAAAGCCGTCTTACAGGAGTGTTCGCATTAGGCGTAACCACCTCAAGCTCGTTTATAATATCGTTTGCAAGGTTTTTCGGCTCTCTTCTGTTAAGAAAAGCACCCTTGCCGCCCTTGTAGGAACGAAGCATCATATTATCAATAATGTCCATATTACCTACTAAGCCCATACCGAGTCTGTCCTCGGGAACAAATGAAAGTGCAACGCCGAGCTTGCGAATTTCTCGAGGTGATTTACCTACAAGCTGTTGAGGTCCCAAATCATCGGGCTTATAGAGAATACTTGATTTCTTTGTTGTGAGCTGAAGTCCTGCTATTGATTCAAGTAATTCCTTTTGTCCGCAGCCGCTGATGCCGGCAATACCAAGTATTTCGCCGCCGTATGCCTTAAAATTAACATTGTTTAACGCTATTGAGCCGTCCTTTTTAACAACGGTCAAATCACTGATGTCCAGTCTTTCTACTCTGTTTTTAGGGTCATCACGATGAATATTAAGCTGAACCTTTGCACCCACCATCATTTCCGTTAACGAGGACTCTGTTGCGTCCTTGGTATCAACAGTGCCCACAAGCTCGCCCTTTCGCAGAGTTGTAACTCTGTCGGAAATTTCAAGAACCTCATGAAGCTTATGGGTAATTATAATAATCGATTTTCCGTCCTCGCGCATTTTGCGAAGAATATCGAATAATTTGCTTGTTTCTTGGGGTGTTAAAACTGCAGTGGGTTCGTCTAAAATCAGAATATCCGCACCTCTGTATAACACCTTGATAATTTCAACCGTCTGCTTTTCGGACACAGACATTTCGTAAATCTTTTTGTCAAGATCAACTGCGAAGCCGTATTTTTCCGTAATTTCTTTAACTCGCTTTTTGGCTTCCTTAAGATTAAATTTTTCATTTTCTATGCCAAGCACAATATTTTCTGTGGCATCAAAAACATCAACTAATTTGAAATGCTGATGTATCATTCCTATCCTGTTATTAAAGGCATCCTTAGGTGACTTTATAACAACCTCTTTGCCGTTTACAAAAATCTGTCCTTCGTCGGGAAAATAAATTCCGGCAACCATATTCATAAGAGTGGTCTTGCCTGAGCCGTTTTCGCCGAGAATAGCTAAAATTTCTCCCTGTTTGACTTCTAAATCAACATTTTTATTTGCGACAACCTTACCAAAGGTTTTCGTAATATTTTTCAACTCTAAAGCGTTCAAGGTGGCCCTCCTATCAATTGCAATAAAGATAAAGTGCATACAAGGGGGTCGTTAAACCCCCTTGTTTAATTCAACGGTTAACCTTAATATCAGTCACCAAAGTTTGTGTTAATGTTTGTTACACCGTCAATAATAATGTCAAAGTAAGGAGCTGAACGGAAATCACTGCCTGACTCATCAAAGTAACCGTCGTGGATTACATTTGTGTCGCCCTTGAAATCGCCGTCGATATCTGCCATATACTCTGTTAAATTCTTGCCCTCAACAGTGAACTTAGATGTATCAAATACATGAAGGGTGCCAGCCTTTAATTGGTCAACAACCTTGTTAAGCTCTGCAATAGTTGACTCGCCGTCAACAACATCCTGATTGATACCGGAAATTACAACTGAGTTTGTTGCAATTGTACCGCACCAGTTAGTAGGAATTTCCTCGCCCTTAACTGCACTCTCGATAATAAGCTGGAAGTATGGAGCCCAGTTGATAGCTGAAGAAACGATGAATGTGTTTTCGCCTGCTGAATATGTTGAGCCGTTGTATGAAACATTTGGAACACCTGCAAGCTCGCAAGCAGTAGGAGCACCTAATGAGTCAGCGTGCTGTGAAATAAGAACGCAACCGTCCTTTTCGATAAGAGCTGTTGCAGCCTCCTGCTCCTTAGCCTGATCGTACCAAGAGCCTGTGTAACGAACCTTCATTGTTGCTGATTCGCAAACAGAACGAGCACCAAGATAGAATGATGTCATACCTGAAATAACCTCAGCATATGGGAAAGCATCAACATAACCG
>CALYNN010000091.1 GCA_945221685.1 uncultured Clostridia bacterium
CGAGAACTGCTATGAGAATCGGTGAGCTTTACAAGGAGGCAGGTATTCCCGACGGCGTAATAAACATAATCACCTGCTCAAGAAACGAGATTAACACTATTTTGGAGCATCCCGATGTTAAGGGAATTACCTTTGTAGGCTCTACTCCCGTAGGTCTTAAGATTTACGAAAAGGCGGCTTCAACAGGCAAAAGATGTCAGGCTCTTTGCCAGGCTAAAAACCACGCTCTTATTATGGAGGACTGCGCTCTTGAAAGAACCGTGCCAGGCGTATTTAACTCTGCCTTCGGCTGTGCAGGTCAGAGATGTATGGCTCTTTCCTGCTGTGTTGTTCAGGAGTCTATTGCAGACAAATTTGTTGCAGAGCTTAAGGCTCAGGCTCAGACAATCAACTGCGGTCCTGCTTGGGATGAAAGCACAAGGCTTGGTCCTATTACATACGAAAAGCACTACAAGGAGGTTCTTGCCGATATTCAAAAGGGCATTGACGAGGGCGCAACTCTTGTGCTTGACGGACGCAATCCAAAGCTTCCCGAGGGATATGAAAACGGCTACTTTGTAGGACCTACTATTTTTGACAATGTTACCGAGGATATGACCATCGGCTCCGACGAGGTATTCGGTCCCGTGCTTTGCATCAAGAGGTGCAAGGATTTTGACGAGGGACTCGCAATTATGAACGCAAGCCCATATGCAAACGGCTCCGTTATCTATACTCAAAGCGGCTACTATGCCCGCCAGTTTGCCCGCTACACAGACGGCGGTCAGGTTGGTATCAATGTTGGTATTCCCGTACCTGTAGGCTTCATTCCGTTCAGCGGTCACAAGCAGAGCTTCTTCGGTGATTTACACTGCTTAGGCAAGGACGCTTACCGCTTCTTTACCGAAAGCAAATCGGTTACTCAGCACTGGTTTGACGAGGAGGAAATGAAGGCTAAAGAGGTTGACACCTGGGACGGTCTTCTGTAATAATTAAATATCGTTAAATAATTAACAAAAAGCCAAAGCCGCCGAAATGTATTTTTGGCGGCTTTGATGATATAAATTAGTTACTATTGACTTTTATATATATTAGAATAAAATATACTTGATTTTATTGAGTAAAGTAAAGAGGCGGAATTAATATGGGTAATCAGTTTATTATGCCGGCAAAGGTTATATACGGTGAAAACGCTCTTGAAAATGCAAAGCCTGTGCTTAAAGCAATGGGCAAAAAGGCGCTTATTGTTACAGACTCATTTATGGTAAGGCTGGGAAATGTTAAAAAGCTTGAAGCAATTCTTGACGACCTTGGCATTAAATATTTTGTTTTTGACGGTGTAAATTCAGAGCCAACGGATATTATTATCAACAGCGGTCTTGACGCATACAACAAGGAAAAATGCGATTTTCTGATTGCTGTAGGCGGTGGCTCGCCCATTGACGCTATGAAGGCAATAGGTGCAGTAAAGTCAAACGGCGGCTCTATTAACGATTATATGGGCAAAATCATTACAAAGCCTGCACCGCCTATGGCGGCAATACCCACCACCAGCGGCACCGGCTCCGAGGCTACCCAGTTTACCATTATAACGAACACTGAAAAAAACATTAAAATGCTGCTTAAGGGCGCGGTGCTTATGCCCGACTTAGCTATTGATGACCCTGCCTTTACTCTTACAGCGCCTCAAACCGTCACCGCCGCAACAGGTCTTGACGCCCTTTGCCACGCCGCTGAGGCCTACACCTCGCGCAAGGCGCAACCCCTTACAGATGAATTTGCCTTATCTGCAATCAAAAAGATTTTCAAATACCTGCCGATATGCTTTAGAGAGGGACAAAATGTTAAGGCAAGAGAGCAAATGTCCTTAGCGGCGCTTGAAGCAGGTGCTGCCTTTAACAATGCTTCGGTAACAATTATTCACGGAATGAGCAGACCTATAGGAGCAATGTTTCATGTGCCCCACGGAATAAGCAACGCAATGCTTATGGCGGAATGCTTTAAATATGTATATGACGGCGCATACGAAAGGTTTGCCGATATGGCACGGGCAATCGGTGCGGCAAAGGAAAAGGACGACGATAAAAAGGCCGCCGCAAAATTTATAAGCGCCTGCGAGGAGCTTTGCGAAATCTGCGAAATTCCTACTCTTGAGCAGTATGGCATCAACAAAGATGAGTTTGAGGCGGTAATGGATAAAATGGCGGAGGACGCCATTGCCTCGGGCTCCCCTGCAAACACAATTAAGGATATTGACAAAAACGACGTATTAACAATTTACAAAGCTCTTTGGAAATAAAAAGCGCCTTGCCTCTACCATTTCGGTCAAAGGCAAGGCTTATATTTTATCAGTATAGCTTAAAGATAAAAATTATCAGTCCGTACAAAAATGATGAAGCAACTCCGTAAACAATAACAGGTCCGGCAATGGTAAACATTTGAGAGGCAGTGCCTAAAATAAAGCCCTCGTGCTGAAATTCAAGAGCCGGAGAAACCACTGAATTGGCAAAGCCTGTAATCGGCACAATAGTTCCTGCGCCTGCGTGGCGTGCAATTTTATCAAACACTCCTATTCCCGTCAGCACTGCCGTAAGAATGATTAACGCCGACGAGGTGCCCGCCTGAGCCGCCTTTTCGTTTAAGCCCATATTAGTTAGGAGGGTAAGAATTATTTGCCCCAAAAGGCAAATTGCTCCGCCGAACAAAAACGCCTTAATACAATTTAGCAGTATAGGCGAATTAGGACTTGCTTTATCTGTCATTTTACTGTAATCATCTTTACTGATGCTCATAATATCCTTCCTATCACACTTATTTTTAATATTATTTACAATATGATAATAATTATTCTCTTGACATTTATAATTATCTTTTGTAATATTAAAATATACAAAATGTAAAACGGAGGCTAAGCTATGCATCTTATAGAAGTGCGAGATGTTTATAAAATCTATAATCCCGGTGAAAATCAGGTAAATGCTCTTGACGGAGTATCTATCACTATTGATGAGGGCGAGTTTGTTGCCATAATCGGTCAGTCCGGCTCCGGTAAGTCAACCCTTATGAATATGCTGGGACTGCTTGACACACCTACCCACGGTGAATACTACATAAACGGAAAGCTTGTTGACGATTTGACAGACGACCAAATGTCTGAAATCAGAAACGAACAAATAGGCTTTATTTTCCAGGGATTTAACCTTATCCCCTCTCTTTCGGCTCTTGAAAATGTTGAGCTTCCTCTTGTATACAGAGGGATGAAAAAGGACGAAAGAAGAGAGATTTCCGTTGACGCATTGGAGCGTGTAGGTCTTAAGGAAAGAATGCACCACCTACCTGCCGAAATGTCCGGCGGTCAGCAGCAGAGAGTTGCCGTTGCAAGAGCCATTGCCGCAAGACCTCCTGTAATTCTTGCCGACGAGCCTACAGGTAACCTTGACACCCGCTCAACAAAGGATGTTATGAAAATTCTTCACGAGCTAAAGGACGAGGGCAGAACAGTTATCGTTATTACCCACGACAACGAAATTGCCGAGGAAGCAGAGCGCGTAATCCGTATTCGTGACGGTAAGGTGGTTGAGGACTATATCAACCCCGGCTACGAAGATAAATACGGCAGGGAGTCAAAGAAGGATAACAAAAATCCTATTGATTTAGGTTAATATTATATGCATAACGAGGCGGAGAGAATTTTGTGCTCTCCGCTTTTATTATTTGCTGTCTGCTTTTAATTTACAATTACAAAATAATATGATATTATATTTAAAATCCTCTAAAGCGTGGTGAGAAAATGAAAAAAATTGTTATCGGAATATTAGCTCATGTTGATTCGGGAAAGACTACTCTTTCCGAAGCGATGCTTTATCTTTCCGGCAGTATCGGAAGGCTTGGCAGAGTTGACCGAAAGGATTCATTTTTAGATACATTTTCTCTTGAGCGAAGCAGAGGAATTACAATTTTTTCAAAGCAGGCGGTTTTGAACTACAAGGACACGGAGTTTACCCTGCTTGACACTCCGGGGCATGTTGATTTTTCCGCCGAAGCGGAAAGAACGCTTCAGGTTTTGGATTATGCTGTTTTGGTTATAAGCGGTACCGACTGTATTCAAAGCCACACTCAAACCCTTTGGAAGCTTCTTGCAAAATACGGCATACCATGCTTTATTTTCATAAACAAAATGGATTTAGAGGGTGCTGACAGGAATCTCATAATGAACGAGCTGAAAAGAAAATTCGGCGACGGCTGCATTGATTTCAGCAATACAGACAATGATTTTTATGAAAATATTGCACTTTGCGATGAGGAGCTGCTTGGAAAATATTACGAAAGCGGTACGCTTCTAAGGGAGGATATTATCCCATTTATTAAAAGCAGAAGGGTGTTCCCCTGTATGTTTGGCTCTGCCCTGCGGCTTACAGGTGTAAAGGAATTTTTCGACTGTCTTTACAGCTACACCGAAATGCCGAAATATAGCTTGGATTTTGCAGGAAAGGTATATAAAATATCGGAGGGCAAGGGGCAACGGCTGACCTTTTTAAAGGTAACGGGCGGAAGCCTTAAGGTTAAAGAAATACTCAATTCTGCAAAAAACAAAAGCGGCGAAAAGGTTAACCAGATAAGGATTTATTCGGGTGAAAAATTTAAAACGGCAGACATAGCAGAAGCAGGCACAATTTGCGCGGTTACGGGAATAAGCTTTGCTCAGGTAGGAGACGGATTGGGAAAAGAGAAAGCCTCGCGTCTGCCTGTGCTTGAGCCTGTTTTAACATACAGAATGATTTTGCCCGACGGTGTTGACGCCCACACGGCACTTGAAAAAATGAAAATTCTTGACAGCGAGGACCCACAGCTAAAGGTTATTTGGAACGAACGGCTAAGCGAAATACAGGTTCAGCTAATGGGCGAAATTCAGCTTGAAATACTGCAGGCAGTTATTGCAGAGCGTTTCGGTATTAACGCCTCGTTTTCAAAGGGCAGTATTATCTACAAGGAAACCGTTGCAGATACTGTTGAGGGCATAGGCCATTTTGAGCCTCTTCGCCATTATGCAGAGGTTCACCTGCTGATAAAGCCTGCTAAAAGAGACAGCGGCATTGTATTTAAAACAAATTGCAGGGAGGATTTGCTGGACAAAAACTGGCAACGGCTGATACTTACCCATTTGTATGAAAAGACTCATATCGGCGTTCTTACAGGCTCTCCCGTAACTGATTTGGAAATTACGCTTGTTTCCGGCAAGGCACACCCTAAGCACACCGAGGGCGGTGATTTCAGGCAGGCGACCTACCGCGCCGTAAGGCAAGGCCTGCGAAGCGCAAAAGGTATTCTTCTTGAGCCTGTTTACGAATTCACATTAGAGGTTCCAACCGAAAATGTCGGCAAAGCTATGACGGATATTCAGCGTATGCACGGAAGCTTTAATCCTCCCGAAGCAGACGGAGAGCTTTCGGTTATCAGTGGTACTGCTCCTGTTTCAACAATGTACGATTATGCCAAGGATGTTATGCAGTATACTCACGGCAAAGGCAGGCTTATGTGCAGTCTGAAGGGATATGAGGCTTGCCATAATTCCGACGAGGTAATAGAGAGCATAGGCTACGACTGCGACGCAGATACGGACAATCCCTGCGACTCTGTATTTTGCTCCCACGGAGCAGGCTACATTGTTAAATGGAACGAGGTCAAAAGCCATATGCACCTGCCGAGCATATTATCCGCACCAAAAAACGAATATAACCGCGGCAATGCAGTAAAAATCCTTGATGAGTGTAAAAGCAAAGCAAATCTTTTTGCGCTTGACAAGGAGCTTATGCAGATTTTTGAAAAGACCTACGGACCGATAAAAAGCAGAAACAACGCCGTGCCTGCTCATTTTAATCTTACCGAAATCACAAAAGAAAAAAAAGAAAAGCCGATTAAAGCACCCAAATATGACGGTAAGGAATACCTGCTTGTTGACGGCTACAATGTTATTTTTTCCTGGGACAGTCTTAAAGAAGCGGCAAAGGACAGCATTGACGGAGCCAGAAGCACGCTGATAAATATTTTGTGCAACTATCAGGGCTACAAAAAATGCGAGGTAATTCTTGTGTTTGACGCATATAAGGTTAAGGGAAATACAAGAGAGGTTGAAAAGCAAAACAACATAACCGTTGTATATACAAAGGAAGCTGAGACGGCAGATATGTATATTGAAAAGGCATCACACACTTTAGCTAAAAACAACAGGGTAAGAGTCGTTACCTCCGACGCACTGGAGCAGTTAATAATCTTAAGCGGCGGAGCATTAAGAGTTTCATCAAAGGAATTTCTATATGAGATACGGCAAGCCGAGGAGGATATACGAAGCATTATTTCGAAAGCATATTAAATCATAACAACCAGTTGAACTGGTGGTTTGCACAGGCCCTATAAGGGCCGCCTACCGGCTTGCTGACTGAAAGTCGGCACTGAAGTTTGGCATCGCATTACTGTTTCAAGCAGCCCCTC
>CALYNN010000092.1 GCA_945221685.1 uncultured Clostridia bacterium
GCGAAATTCAACCCCTAACCGGTAAGGTGGAGGGCATTCTTTCTCACGCCTGCATTTATCCTGCATCTCACTATGTTGTGGGAGCGGAAAAAATGGAAAAGGCTATCGAAAAGATTTATAACGAAATGGTGGAAAGAGTTGCTTTTTTTGAAGAAAAAGGAAAGCTTTTGGAGGCGCAGAGAATTAAGGAACGCACAATGAATGATATTGAAATGCTTCGTGAAACAGGCTTCTGCAAGGGCATCGAAAACTATTCTGCAGTTATGAGTGGCAGAAAAGCGGGGGAGGCTCCGTTTACCCTGCTTGATTATCTGCCCGATGATTTTTTGCTTTTCTGCGACGAAAGTCATGTAATGCTTCCGCAGGTTCGCGGTATGTATGCAGGTGACAGAGCAAGAAAGGAAAGCCTTGTTGAATACGGCTTTAGGCTTCCCAGCGCATTAGACAACAGACCCCTGCAGTTTGACGAGTTTTACAGTAAGGTAAATCAGGTGGTGTTTACCTCTGCAACCCCCGGCGCCTTTGAAAAGGAGCACAGTGCCCGAATAGTTGAACAGGTTATAAGACCTACGGGACTTCTTGACCCTGTAATAACCGTTAAGCCTACAGAGGACCAAATGGACGACTTACTGTCTGAAATAAATATCCGTGCCGAAAGAAAGGAAAGAGTCCTTGTAACAACTCTGACTAAAGCCATGGCGGAGGATTTAACAAAATACCTGGAGGAATTCGGAGTAAGAGTGCGCTATATGCACCACGATATTGATACGATAGAAAGAATGGAAATAATCCGTGATTTGCGATTGGGAGAATTTGATGTGCTTGTGGGTATAAACCTGCTTCGTGAGGGACTTGATATTCCCGAGGTTTCACTTGTTGCCATTCTTGATGCAGACAAGGAAGGCTTTTTGCGAAGCGAAACCTCTCTGGTACAGACTATAGGCAGAGCCGCACGAAACGAAAACGGAGAGGTTATTATGTATGCCGACAGTGTAACTCCATCTATGGAAAGGGCAATAACCGAAACGGTGCGCCGCCGTGAAATTCAGCAGGCTTATAATGAAAAGCACGGTATAACTCCCAAAACAATTAAAAAGGATGTTCATCAAATTATAGAAATCACCTCAAAGGAAAAGCTTGAGGGCAAAAAGAAGCACCTAACCAAAAAGGAAAAGCAGCTTCTTATTCAGCAGCTAACAAAGGAAATGAAGGAGGCGGCAAGGCTTCTTGAATTTGAGCACGCCGCATTTCTTCGCGACCAAATTGAAGAGCTGCAAAAATAATATAAAAAATAATATAAAGGTAATTAATTATACATTTATGGCAAATTTATTTAAAGATAAGGAATTTTGGAAAACAACAGTTAAGCTGACAACTCCCGTGGCGTTGCAGAATTTGCTTACAAGCTCTTTTTCTCTTGTGGATACTTTGTTTGTAAGCTCTCTCGGTACTGCCGCGCTTTCTGCTGTAGGTATGGCAGGTCAGTGGGTTTGGCTGATGACAATGCTTATTGTTGGCTTTTGCTCCGCCGCTACTGTTTTTGTTTCGCAGTTTTGGGGCGTAAAAAATATAAATAAAATCAGAAGAGTTTCGGGTATTTCAATAATTTTTGTGATTGTTGCCGCGCTGATATTTACCTGCTCGGCACTGTTTGCTCCCCAGGGAGTAATAAGGCTGTTTAATTCCGAGGAGCAGGTTATATCTGCGGGCTCCGAATATTTGGTTATAGTTGCATTTTCGTATATGCCCATTGCCTTAACAAATATTCTTGCGGCGGTGCTTCGTGATGTTGAAAGAGTAAAGCTTCCTATGTATGCCTCGTTAGCAACCACTGTGCTGAATATTTTTCTTGATTACTGCCTTATATTCGGCAAATTCGGCTTTGTAAAAATGGGCATTAAGGGTGCGGCTGTTGCAACGGTTGCTTCTGCATGGCTGGGACTTGCGGTTATCGTTATCGTGTCATTTATTGAAAGAAATGTGCTTGTGGCAAGGCTCAAGGAGTTTTTTGTATTCTCAAAATCAGAGCTTGTGTTTTATCTGAAGAAAGCGGCTCCCGTGGTGCTTAACGAAAGTATGTGGGGACTTGGCACATTTGTTTTTAATATGATTTTCGGTCATATGGGCTACGAGTATTTTTCTGCGTTAACAATAGTAAGAAGCTTTGAAAATATGGCGTTTGTTCTGTTTGTCGGAGTGTGCAGTGCTTCCTCGGTTATGATAGGTAAGTCAATCGGTCAGGGCAATATAAAGCAGGGATTAAAGGACTCAAAAAGATTTTCAATAATTGTTCCTGTTCTTGCCGTTATAATTTCATCGCTTATCATTATTTTCAGAAATCAGCTTGTAAGCCTGTTTAATACAGGCGGAAGCATAAGCAGGGTAACGGTTGAGACTGCCGCGGTTATGATGATTATATACGCCTGCGCCTTTCCGTTTCGTATGTTTCCGTTTTTACAGATTGTATCAATCTTCCGTTCAGGCGGCGATACCTTTACCGGCGCCAAGTTTGAGCTTTTGTGCCTGTGGGCGCTTTCTGTGCCTGCAACCCTTGCGGCTGTGTATATCTTTAAGGTGCCGTTTCTTGTTGCCTATGCGGTAATGTTTGTTTTTGAGGATATACCAAAGGTTATATTCTGCCTTAAGTTTTATTTTTCAAAGAAATGGATTAAGCCCGTAACGGAGGAGGGCAAGGCAGGGTTTAAAGAATATATGAAGGAGATAGGTGAAAAGAGTGAATAAAAACATTGTAATTAAGGGAGCGAGAGAGCATAATTTAAAAAATATAGATGTTACCATTCCAAGAGATAAGCTGATTGTTTTTACGGGACTTTCCGGCTCGGGCAAATCATCTCTTGCTTTTGATACAATTTACGCCGAGGGTCAGCGCAGATATGTTGAATCTCTTTCCTCCTATGCCCGTCAGTTTTTAGGTCAAATGGAAAAGCCGGATGTTGATTATATCGACGGACTTTCGCCTGCAATTTCCATCGACCAAAAAACCACCTCCCGAAATCCACGCTCAACTGTTGGAACAGTTACGGAAATATACGACTACCTAAGACTTCTTTATGCAAGAATCGGTAAGCCCCACTGCACCGTGTGCGGCAGAGAAATAACTCAGCAAACAGTTGACCAAATCGTAGATAAAATACTTTCTCTTGAAGATAAAACAAAAATTCAGATTATGGCTCCCATTGTTCGCGGCAGAAAGGGCGAATATGTTAAGGAGCTTGACGGAGTGCGAAGGTCGGGATTTGTAAGAGTAAGAGTGGACGGCTCTGTTTATGACCTTTCGGAAGAAATTAAGTTAGATAAAAACAAAAAGCATAATATTGAGGTTATTGTTGACCGTCTTGTAATCGGCGACAGTATTAAGTCACGGTTAACCGACTCGGTTGAAACTGCAACACAGCTTGCCGAGGGCGTTGTTCTTGTTGATATTGTTGACGGAGGTGAGGAGCTTTTCTCACTTAATTATGCCTGCCCCGAGCACGGTGCGGTTATCGAAGAAATGAGTCCGAGAATGTTTTCGTTTAATAATCCCTTCGGTGCCTGCAAAAAGTGCGGCGGCTTGGGTTCATACCGCGAAATCGACCCTAACCTTGTTATTCCGAATAAAAAGCTATCAATAAATCAAGGTGCAATTAAAGCACCCGGCTGGAATATTAAGGACGGCGCAGTGGCAAAAATGTATATGGAGGGAATTTCAAAGGCATACGGCTTCTCTCTTGATATTCCTATCGAGATGATTCCAAAAGAGGGATTGGACGCTCTTTTGTACGGTACAAACGGCAAAAAAATATCTATGAAAAGAGTAACCTCATATGGCACAGGTGCGTATAATACCGACTTTGAGGGCGTTATACCAAACCTTAAAAGACGGTATGAGGAAACAACATCGGAATGGTCACGAAATGATATTGAGGCGGTTATGACCACCTGCGTTTGCCCTGATTGTCACGGCGCAAGGCTTACTCCCGAAATTATGAGCGTAACTGTCGGCGGATTAAATATATATGAATTCTGTTCTTTGCCTATCGGTGAGGAGCTGGAATTTATTAATAATCTTCAGCTTAGCGAAAGAGAAAAGCTTATCGGCAATCTTGTTGTCAATGAAATAAGAGAACGACTCACTTTTCTTAATTCCGTGGGACTTGATTACCTTTCTCTTGCAAGAGAAGCGGCAACCCTGTCAGGCGGCGAGGCACAGCGTATCCGCCTTGCAACGCAGATAGGCTCTTCACTTATGGGCGTGCTTTATATTTTAGACGAGCCTTCAATAGGACTTCATCAGCGCGATAACGATAAGCTTATTGAAACCCTTAAGCATCTTCGCGATTTAGGTAACACGCTTATTGTTGTTGAACATGATGAGGATACTATGAGAAGTGCCGATTATATAGTGGATATAGGTCCCGGAGCAGGAATTCACGGCGGTGAGCTTATTGCTGCAGGTACTGTTGACGATATAATAGCCTGTGAAAATTCCATAACAGGCGCTTATTTAAGCGGTAAAAAAAGTATTCCCGTTCCCCAAGCAAGAAGAAAGGGCAACGGCAAAAAAATTACTGTTTTCGGCGCAAAAGAAAATAATCTTAAGGGAATTGATGTGGAATTTCCGTTAGGAAAATTTATTGCCGTTACAGGTGTTTCAGGCTCGGGTAAATCAAGCCTTGTTAATGAAATACTCAATAAACACCTTTCTGCAGCTTTAAACGGTTCAAAAAAACGCGCAGGCAGGTTTGACAAAATGACAGGCATTGATAACCTTGATAAGATAATAAATATCGACCAGTCGCCTATAGGCAGAACTCCCCGTTCAAATCCTGCCACCTATACAGGTGTGTTTAACGATATTAGGGAGCTTTTTGCCCAAACTCCCGACGCTAAGACCAAGGGCTATAAGGCTAACCGCTTTTCCTTTAATGTTAAAGGCGGCAGATGCGAAGCCTGTCAGGGTGACGGCATTATTAAAATTGAAATGCACTTTCTTGCCGATGTCTATGTACCCTGCGATGTTTGCGGCGGTAAACGGTATAACAGGGAAACCCTTGAGGTTAAGTTTAAAGGCAAGTCTATTTTTGATGTGCTTGAAATGACTGTCGATGAGGGAGTGGAATTTTTTGCACAACAGCCTAAGATTTACAGAAAGCTGAAAACCCTTGCCGATGTAGGTCTTGGATATATAAAAATCGGTCAGAGTGCAACAACTCTTTCCGGCGGCGAGGCACAGCGTGTAAAGCTTGCTACCGAGCTTTCAAAGCGAAGCACGGGAAAAACCATTTATGTGCTTGATGAGCCAACAACAGGACTTCATACCGCAGATGTTCACCGTTTGATAAATGTGCTGAATATGCTTGTTGATTCAGGAAATACGGTGGTAGTTATTGAGCATAATTTGGATGTAATCAAAACCGCAGACCATATAATTGATTTAGGTCCCGAGGGCGGCAAGGGTGGAGGAACTGTTGTTGCCACAGGTACTCCCGAGGAAATTGCTAAGTGCGAAAATTCCTATACCGGTCAGTATCTGAAAAAGGTCTTGTAATTTTATAAGTCTTAGGTATATAGTATAATTGTAATTAATAAGTCCATTAAGGAGAATTTATGAAAAAAATTATTTCTGTTTTTATGTCGCTTTGCCTGTCTGCTACGGCGGTGCTCGGATTTTCCTCTAACGCCATTGGCGCAGACGCTTATTCAAATAACAATATTTCAAGAGCCTGCGTCCACGATCCCTCTGTTTATAAGGGTGATGAAGGCAAATACTACGCAGTAGGCTCCCATATTGCAATGGCTGAAAGCGATGACCTTATTAATTGGTCAAATACCGCCTCGGCTATGGAAGCTTATGGCGATACTCCTGCAGAAAACTATTTCAACACAGGTGACGGCTGGAAAAATAATCTTGCCGAGCCTCTTGCGTACACAACCCGTCTTCAAAGGTACGCACTAAATAAGCTGTCTGCCGACGAAGGTGAGCTTGAATACAACTGCTGGGCGGCGGATGTTATTTATAATGAAGTAATGGATAAGTGGTGTGCCTATGCCTGTTGCAGTGTGTGGGGCACAACCTATTCGGTTATTTTTCTTGCAACGGCAGATAATCCGCAGGGTCCTTTTGAATATAATAATTCTATTGTTTACAGTGGCTTTTCCTCTTACTCGGGCGAAATCAAAAATGCAAAATATGCAAGCCGCATAAACTATAATTATACATATACAAACATTACCGAAGCCTTAGGCGAGGATTATGTTAACGAAAATATCAAAGACAAAAAAACAGGCGTTTTTAACTCAAGCTACGATTATGATTCTGTCTCTTATACACATCTCCGAGCCCACGAGACTAGGCATGATCT
>CALYNN010000093.1 GCA_945221685.1 uncultured Clostridia bacterium
TCTTGCCTAGTCTCGTGGGCTCGGAGATGAGTATAAGAGACAGGTAACATTAAGGTCAACCTCCTCAATATCACATTCTCCGTTATGTGCGTCGGGGGAGGGATTAATTTTTGAAACATAGAATTTCGATTCTTCAAAGTTGCCGTAAATCTCACCCAGCGTGCCTATTATGTGAATTTTTCTAAGCGACTGCGAGGAGCCTCCGACCATATTATGGGTGCCTGTTGCCCCATTTGCAAAATTAACAAGCACGGATTGATGGTCAACCACATTATTGTCGCATTTATAAATACATCTTGCATAGGGACTGTCGCTTTTCATAAGGTCGATTTTGTCCTCAATGGTAGGATTTTCAATGCCTTCCAATGCGTCCCAAACATAAAATGCCCATCTGTCAGGGTGGTCTATGTAAAGCCTTTTTGTTGAATAACGGCAGGTATCAACAAGAGGGCAATCCTTCATACAAATTGTGCCTGCGCCCTCAGGAGCATTTTCAGGCTTAAACTGATATTTACTGCCGTAGGAAGAAATCTGAACAGGCTTTGTTTCGCTCATAAACCACATCATAAGGTCAATATCGTGACAGCATTTTGCAAGAAGCATTGTAGTATGGCATTTATTTGAATTTGCCCATTTTCCGCGTATGTATGAGGTGGAAAGATGATGATAGGATACATGCTCGGTGGTTTGGATATTAATTATATCTCCGATTTCACCTCTTGCAATTCGCTCCTTAATTCCGTAGTAAAACGGAGTGTAGCGTAAAACATGGCAAATCATTACCTTTGAATTGTTTTTTCTTGCGCACTCAACAAGCTGACGCATTTCATTTTCATTTACTGCAAAGGGCTTTTCAAGAAGCATATCGTATCCGGCGTTAAGAAGCGGAACTGCAGTTTCAATATGAGCCTCGTCCATTGTGCCGTTAATTATTGTGTCGGCAAGCTTTCCTTTTTTTGCAAGCTCCTGCGCCGATTCAAAGCACATATCCTCCTTGAAGCCGAACTTTTCCATACAATGCTTTCTTCGTACGGGATTAGGGTCGGCAACCCCGACAATTTTAAGCAATTCGGGATTGGTTACGGCAAGCTGACTGTAAACAAGTGCTCTGTGGCCCGCACCGACTATTATTGCAGTTATCGGTTTTTGTTCCATCTTGACTACCTCATTTCAATAATTTGTATTCATTATATACCGCTATATACAAAAATCAAGAGAAATTATAATTTTTATTGTACTTTTATTTGATTGTAAGTTTAATTTGTTGACAGTTTGTATTATAATAATTATAATATACAAAGATTTGAAATTGGATTTTATCGGAAAGGGGAGTCGGAATATGAAAAAGCTTTTGGTATATTTAAAAAAATATACCGTTCAGTCTGTTCTTGCTCCTCTGTTTAAGCTGCTTGAAGCAAGCTTTGAGCTTATTGTTCCGCTGGTTATTGCCGATATTATTGATGTGGGAATCAAAAACGGAGATAATAACTATATCTTCGGCCGTTGCGGAATACTTATTTTGCTGGCGTTAGTTGGTATGACGGCGGCTATTACCGCTCAATACTTTGCAGCTAAGGCCGCTATGGGCTTTGGTAAAGATTTAAGGCACGCACTTTATAAAAAAATCCAGTCATTTTCCTTTAGCGAGCTTGACCGTATCGGAACTTCTACTCTTGTTACACGAATGACAAGCGATATTAATCAGGTGCAAAACGGTGTTAATTTGGTTTTGCGTCTGTTTCTGCGCTCGCCCTTTATTGTAGTCGGTGCAATGGTAATGGCGTTTTTTATCAATGTTAAATGCGCTCTTATTTTTCTTGCCGCAATTATTTTACTATCATTTGTTATTTTCTCAATTATGGCATATACCGTTCCGAAGCATAAAAATGTTCAGTCAAGGCTTGACAGTATTACTCTTATTACAAGAGAAAATCTCAGCGGTGCAAGAGTAATCAGAGCCTTTACTGATGAAGAAAACGAAATCAAAGAATTTAACAAAAGAAATAATGCGCTTTCTTCGCTTCAAAAGGGTGTCGGCAGAATTTCTGCGCTGATGAATCCGCTTACCTATGTAATCATCAACCTTGCTATTGTTGTTTTAATTAATTCGGGTGCCGCAAAGGTAAATGACGGAATTTTAACACAAGGTCAGGTGGTTGCACTTTATAACTATATGAGCCAAATTTTAGTTGAGCTTATTAAGCTTGCCAATTTAATTGTTTCGGTTACAAAGGCACTTGCGTCGGCAGATAGAATTCAGGCGGTTTTTGATGAAGTTAATACCCTTGAAATTACTGATAAAGATAATACCTGCAGCTCGTATATTAAATTTGATAATGTATCTTTAAAATATAAAAACGCCGCCGACTTCTCTCTTGAAAATATCAGCTTTACCGCAGACAGGGGCGATGTTATCGGAATTATCGGCGGAACCGGCTCAGGTAAATCCTCGCTTGTTTCGCTTATTCCTCATTTTTACGACGCCACAAGCGGTACGGTATTTGTTGACGGTAAGGATGTTAAATCCGTAAATCCCGACGATTTAAGAGAAAAAATCGGCTTTGTTCAGCAAAAAGCCGTTCTCTTTAAAGGCTCGGTGAGGGATAATATGAAATGGGGCAAGAAGGACGCGACAGACGATGAAATTATAGCCGCTCTAAAGCAGGCACAGATTTATTCCTCTATTGAAGAAAAGGGCGGCCTTGACTTCTTTATTGAGCAAAACGGCGCAAATCTTTCCGGCGGGCAAAAGCAACGGCTTTCTGTTGCAAGAGCCCTTGTAAGAAAGCCTCAAATACTTGTGCTTGACGATTACTCCTCTGCCCTTGATTTTGCCACCGAAGCAAAAATGCGAGAGGCGATATTCAGTCTTGATTATCCGGTTACGGTATTTATTGTATCTCAACGCGCATCATCGGTTATAAGTGCAGATAAAATTATCGTACTTGACGACGGTGCTTGCGTTGGTATGGGTAACCACAGGGAGCTGTTAAACAGCTGCGAGGTTTACAAGGAAATTTATTCCTCCCAATTCGGAAAGGAGGATGAATAATGAAAAAAAGCGGTACATTTAAAAAGGTTCTTCGCTATATCGGCAGATACAAATATTTTCTTTTTATGTCGGTAATCCTTGCGGCAGTAAGTGTTGTTTTAACACTTTATGCCCCCATACTTGCCGGCAGGGCAATCGATTGCATCGTCGGTGTAAATAAAGTTGATTTTAATGAAATTGTCCAAATTCTTATTAGACTTGCCATTATTATAGGAATAACTGCTTTACTGCAATGGCTGATGAATATCTGTAATAATAAGATAACATATAATGTTTCAAGAGATATGAGAAAAAAGGCATTCGAAAAAATCGAGACTCTGCCTTGCTCGTATCTTGATACACAATCACATGGCGACATTGTCAGCAGGGTAATTACCGATGTTGACCAGCTTGCAGATGGGCTTTTAATGGGATTTACCCAGTTTTTTACGGGAGTTATTACAATTATCGGTACTCTTGTATTTATGCTTTCGATAAATGTTTGGATAACTCTTGTGGTACTTTTTGTAACGCCCCTTTCATTTTTTATCGCTCGTTTTATTGCAAAAAAAACCTTTAATATGTTTTCACTTCAATCAAAGGCAAGAGGAGAGCAAACCTCATTTATTGATGAAATGATAACAAATCAAAAGGTTGCAGATGCGTATAATATGGATGGTGAAAACCTTAAAAGGTTTGACGAAATAAATAACACCTTGGCGGATTATTCACTTAAAGGTACCTTCTTTTCTTCAATTACAAATCCTGCCACAAGGTTTGTAAACAGTATTGTGTATGCCGCAGTTGCACTCATAGGCGCCTTGCTTGCAATTAACGGAAGTGAAAGCGGAATAACGGTAGGTGTGCTTTCCTGCTTTTTATCGTATGCAAATCAATACACGAAGCCCTTTAACGAAATCAGCAGTGTAGTTACTGAGCTTCAAAACGCTTTAGCCTGCGCCGCAAGAGTTTTTGATTTAATAGAGGAGGAAAGCGTTTCACCCGACAGGGAAAATTCCGTTGAGCTTAATTCGCCACGCGGCAATATAGAAATTGAGAATATGAGTTTTTCCTACACCAAGGAAAAGGAGCTTATTAAAAACCTTAATTTATCTGTTAAGCCGGGAATGGTTGTTGCAATCGTCGGACCAACAGGCTGCGGCAAAACAACTCTTATTAATCTTTTGATGAGATTTTATGACCCTGTAAGCGGTAAAATTAAAATTGACTCAACAGACACCCTTGATATTACCCGTAAGTCATTACGCCGAAACTTCGGTATGGTGCTTCAGGATACGTGGCTAAAAAGCGGAACCATTATTGATAACATTCGGCTTTCAAAGCCTAACGCTACCGAGGAGGAGGTAATCGAGGCGGCAAAGCTTTCTCACTCTCACTCCTTTATCAAAAGACTTCCCAATGGTTATTATACTGAAATAGGCGAGGACGGAGGCTCACTTTCTCAGGGGCAAAAGCAGCTACTTTGTATTACACGGCTTATGCTTAATCCTCCGCCAATGCTTATTCTTGATGAGGCGACATCATCTATTGATACAAGAACCGAGATTAAAATTCAAAGTGCTTTCAGTCGGCTTATGCAGGGAAGAACAACATTTATAGTTGCCCATAGGCTTTCAACAATTAAGAATGCCGATACAATACTTGTTATGAATAACGGCAAAATTATTGAACAGGGCAGTCACGGCGAACTATTTGAAAAACGCGGCTTCTATTATAAACTTTATAATTCGCAGTTCCCCAAAAAAGCTAATTAATAAATATGTAAAGTATGATTTAAGAGGATTTTATTATGGACATTATTATTGTCGGCTTAGGCAATATAGGCAAGCTTCTTGCCAGTGAGCTTTCCGAAGAAAATCACAATGTTACTGTTGTTGATGTTAACGAAGGGTTAATAGACAGTACGATAGAACGCTTTGATGTTAAAGGCGTTTGCGGCAGCGGAACCCATTGCAGTGTGCTTGAGGAAGCAGATGTAAAAAGTTGCGATTTGTTTATTGCCGTTACTCCCCTTGATGAAAACAATATTCTTGCCTGCCTTATTGCTCGCAGAATGGGAGCAAGGCATACCGTTGCACGAGTAAGAAATCCCGAGTATTCCGCTCAGGTTGATTTTATGCGTAATGAGCTTGGCGTATCAATGATGATAAATCCCGAATACCTTGCCGCACTTGATGTTTTCAGAACATTGCAATTTCCGTCTGCAATGAATATTGAAACATTTTCTAACGGCAGAATTGATATGGTTGGTTTTAAGGTTAGGGAGGAAAGTCCTCTTTGCGACAAACGAATATCAGAGCTGAATTTCAGCTTTATTAGAGATATGCTTATTTGTGCAGTCAGTCGAGGCGATGAGGTATATATTCCAAACGGTGATTTTGTTATCCGTAAAAATGATACGGTGCATATTACAGGCTCGCATAAGCTTTTGGGAAAAATTGTTAAGGAGCTTTCCGGCAAGAAAAAGGTCAAAAGCGCTAAAACAATTATGATAATCGGCGGTACGGGAATATCTGTTTATCTTGCAAAAATGCTTATTTCCGCAGGTAAAAATGTAATTATTGTTGAAAGCAATAAAAATATTTGTAAGTTTCTTGCCGCCCATTGCCCTAAAGCAACAGTTATATGGGGCGACGCTAACGATCGCGATCTTCTTGTTGAGGAGGGCATCGAAAATGCCGACGCAGTTGTAACGCTTACAGACGCTGATGAAACTAACTTTCTTGTTTCAATGCTTGCAGAAAGCTTTGGGGTAGAAAAGAATATTACTAAAATAAACAATGTTAAGCTTATAAAGATGTTTGACAGAATAGAAAGAGCATCTCATATAAGTGTACCTCAAAACGCCTGTAGCGTTATATCACAGTATATAAGAGCAAAAAGCAATGTTAATTCATCTTCAATGAAAACGCTGTATAAGCTTGTTGACGGTGAAATTGAAGCTATTGAATTTTTGGTTGAGGATTATGTAAAGTTTATCGGTAAGCCGCTTTCAAGCGTAAATTTAAAGAATAATACGCTGATTGCCGCTGTAAATAGGGGCAATAAAATTTTTGTTCCAAGCGGAACCGATACTATTGAAAAAAATGATATAGTTGTTGTAGTATCCAAAAGCCACCAAATATATAATCTTAATGATATTCTTTTATAGGTGAGTAAATGAATTATAAATCGGTTTTTTACATATTAGGCAGAATTTTTTTAGTATTGGGTCTGCTAATGCTGCTGCCCTTAAGCGTTGATGTTTATTATAATCTTAACGGCTTTGATGAAGCACCGTAC